>JBFZEN010000022.1:0-4941 GCA_041306805.1 bacterium | reverse complement strand
GCCGTCAGGCAGCTCGTGGCGGACGTCACGCGGCAGTATGGCCCGCTTCTGGGCGATTCGTACAAGGCGGTCACCTATGCCAAGCGGCTTCTCGAATACAAGCCCGCGGCCTTCGACACGCTCGACACGCCGGCAGGGAACCTCATCACCGCGGCCATGCTCGACGCGGTTCCGCAGGCCGACTGCGCGCTTGAGGCGTGCGGGCACACCGTCGAGAATATTTATCCGGGCGCGGTGACCACGGCCGACCTGTTCCGGACGTATCCCTATGGATTCGACAGCCGTGACGGTTTGGGATTCCGGCTGGCCTCCTTCGATCTGACAGGGAAGCAGCTGTCATTCATCCTCCAGGCTTTGCTCATGTTCGTCAATCCCGCCGTGGACGCGTACAATTACCTGCCTCAGTCATGCGGACTTGACCTGGCTATCGATGCGTCCGATCCTTCGAAAGGATTCATCATCAAAGGGATTCTCATACAGGGTCGACCCCTGAATCCCGATTCCACATACACAATAGCGAGCAGCTCGCAGGTCGTGGGTTACCTGCAAAAACTGTTCGGAATACAGCCGGCCAACCTGGACCTTCGAGCCGTTTCCGTCTTCCAGGCGCTGAAAGAATATGCCGCCAAACAGGACACGCTGAGGTTCCGGAGGACGGGTCACATTCGTGCGCAAGGATACTCCACGGCGGTGAAGCAAACCGGCGCATCCGTCATGCCCCGGTAGTGCATCCTGGAACGGAATCATCCCAATCCGTTCAATCCCGAAACAACGATCTCCATCCGGCTTCGCCATGTCTGAGGCGGTCTCTTCGTTTTCATGCCGCCGCGTGAAAACGGGACCCGATTCTTTCATTCTTCCATTGACATTCATCGTTTTTCCTTGTATCTTTTAACAATTTAGAGGAAACTTACGCTTTTAACGCCTTATAAGATAATAACTTATCCAATTTAGATCAAGGAAGGCAAAATGCTCTTCCCCGTTGTCCTGATTGCCATGGCCGTGCTTGGATTGGGCTACATTTTCTACGGCAAACGCCTTGCCCGCATCGTCCAGCTGGACGATTCAAAACCCACGCCCGCGGGCACAATAAACGACGGAGTGGATTTCGTTCCCGCGAAGGCGTCGCTCCTGCTCGGCCAGCATTTTTCCGCCATCGCCGCGGCGGGGCCCATCGTCGGCCCCATCCTTGCGGGCATCTGGTTCGGGTGGGGACCGGCGCTGCTGTGGATCGTTCTGGGGGCCATATTCATCGGCGGCGCGCACGACTTTTTCGCCCTGATCGCCTCGGTGCGCAACAAGGGCGTTTCCATTGGCGAGCTGGCGAAATCGCTGATGTCGAAGAACACGCAAATGCTTTTCCTCATTTTCGTCTGGTTCGCCCTGGTTTACGTGATCATCGCCTTCACCGACATCACGGCCCAGAGCTTCAAGGTGGTTTCGAGCGAGGGCGCCTACGGGCCGGCCGTCCTTTTCTGCTCGTTCATCTACCTGATTTTGGGCGCGGGCATGGGGCTTGTTCTGAAATACGCCAAACTGCCCCTGTGGGCGGTTACCGCGTTTTTCATTCCCCTTCTTTTCGGAATGATCCTTCTGGGAACGCATTTGCCGCAATCCGTCACGGCGTTTTTGCTGAAAATCCCGGTCAAAGGCTGGGAGGCGGGTCTTCTGGCGTATTGCTTCATCGCCTCCATCATTCCGGTTTGGGTGCTTCTCCAGCCGAGGGGATACCTCGGAGGATGGTTCCTCTACCTGACCATGGCTGTGGCGCTGGGCGGCGCCCTGTTCGGGGGATACGTTATCCAGTACCCGGCTTTCCATGTCGACAGCCTCAACAGCCTGGCCAACGGCAAGCCGCTTTTCCCCATCCTGTTCATCACCATCGCCTGCGGAGCCTGCTCGGGATTCCACGGCATCGTCAGCACGGGCACGACGTCCAAGCAGATATGCAGGGAATCCGACACGCGGCCCGTGGGCTACGGCGCCATGATACTCGAAAGCCTGGTGGCCGTGCTGGCCCTGGGAACGCTCATGATGCTGGCGCCCGGAGACGCGGCCGTGAAGGCCGACCCCAACCTCATCTATGCCAACGGACTGGCTCGCACCATGGCGAAAATGGGCATCTCGTCCGGATTCGCTCTGACGTTCGCGCTTCTGGCTTTTTCCACATTCGTCTACGACACGCTGGACGTGGCCACGAGACTGGCCCGCTACATCTTCGAGGAATTGACGGGCTGGAAATCCCGCAAGGGCATGCTGGCAGCCACGATGATCAGCCTGGCGCTGCCTTTCCTCTTTCTCATGCTCGCGCGCGAAAAGGCCTATCTCGCGGCATGGCCGATATTCGGGACGAGCAACCAGCTTCTGGCCTGCCTGACGCTCATGGTGCTCGCCGTCTGGCTGCACCGGACGGGCCGGAATTCCCTGTACGCGGTCCTGCCCATGATTTTCATGGCCGTGTTCTCGCTGTGGTCCCTGGTGCTGCAAATCATCCCGTTCGTCCGGTCGCTCTCCGGGATTTCATCGGGATCCCCGCTCACGCCCGACGTCTGGATATCGGGGATATGCGGGCTGGTGCTTCTCATACTGGCCTTGTGGCTGATGGCGGAGGCGGTTCATGTGCTGGGATCCAAAAAGCATCCGGCGGGAAGCAGGCAAGAAAAAAGATAAACCGCAGAGGCCGCAGAGGAAAAACTGTTTTATGGCGCCTTCGGCGTATGGATTTCGTGATAGAGAATAAAAACCGGTTGATGGATTATTTTCTCGGAACGCGGAATTCTGAACCCGGAACATTTTTAACGGGAGCTCATGCATGGAAAAAACCATGACAGTCAAGGGGATGGCGCTGATGGCGCTTGACGCTTTCGTCAAGTCCAACTTTCCGGACAGGCGTGAGGAATGGCTGGCAGCGCTCCCGCCGGGGGCCAGGGATGTGTATTCGCACTCCGTGCTCGCGAGCGACATGTATCCCCTGTACGACACATTGATCGAACCCACCCAGAAAGTCTGCGATCTCTTCTACAACGGCGACGACCGCGGCGCCTGGGAAACCGGCGTACACAGCTCCTCATACGCGCTGAAGGGGATATACAAGGTGTTTTTTAAAATCGGTTCGCCGCAGTTCATCATCGACCGCGCCTCGCGCGTGTTTTCGACCTATTACCCGAACGCGGAGCTCCGCGTCGCCGGGTTCCACTCCAGGCGTTGCGTTCTGCATATCGTCAAATTTCCCGAACCGTACCGCATCCTTGAGATCAACATCGCGGGATGGATTTACGGAACGCTCGGGCTGTTCGGGTTCAAGAACGGGAAAGTCGAGATCACGAAGTCCCTGGCCAGGGGGGATGCCGTCACCGAATTCACGGCCGAATGGGAATAGCGGCAGGAAGTTGATGGGTGGTAAAAGTCAGGACACAGAGACTTTAAAAAATCATTTTCGATGGACGATGTATTTATTTTATCATTAATCACCGTTCAGGGGCTTTTTTTTCCGCCGGGCCGCCCCGGAAGCCCGCGGTGCTCCAGCACGTGCATCGTCAGATCGGCGGCCGTTTTCAGCGATAAAAAGAAAACGAGATGGGCCGGACCCTGTTTGGGAAGCAGGCTGCCGAAAATGATCGCCACGTGCATGGGAATGATGCGCGCGTAGGGAAAAAACATGAGGGAGCCGATGTTCGGTTTGCGCGCCAGATCGTTTTCAAGATTGCGGCGGAATGAGAACGCGTGGTTGAAGAAGAAGACCAGAAGGCACAGGCCGTTTCCAGCCAGCGCCTGTTTTGAGAACGATGAGGCGCCCAGCACGATCAGAAATACCATGTACGCCAGATGAAAGAATCCATAATGCGCGGCGAAGAACACGGCCAGGCGGACCTGGGTCTTCCGGTCGGCGGGAACGGGCCGGCCGTCTATCGTCACCTCTTCCGTCGAAAATTCGCGCAGGGCCAGCATCCGTTTGACGTTGAAGAAACCGATGATGACGCTCTGCCCCCAGTAAATCCACATCACGTCTTCGATCCGCCAGTTCCGCATGACGGCCAGGACCAGAGTGAAAAGATTGGAAAGGAACAGCACCCACAGGGACCGGTCCTGCCAGGCGGGGCCCTCCCGGCGCGGCGGAAAATCCATCTTCGAACAATTGACTTCCATCGATCGGTCCCTTGAAAACGGCCGGAAATTCCGTTTTATGGTATTAGAATCATCCGTGTGAAACGGCCATTCTGACGAGGACGAGCAGCACCACGAACAGGAAGGCCAGAACGAGCGTGTCGAGCGGGTTCAGCAAAACGAAGAAAATCACCAATATCGAGGCGACCCCGATGACCAAAGCCGCCGGTTTTTGAGACATCATCGCGTCCCTTTCGACGGGGCCGGTTTACTGCGGATAGCCCGCTTTATCCATTTCCTCAAGCGTCCTGAAGGGATACGGCGGAGACAGGTGTTTTGCCAGAAAGCGGTGGATTTTCAGGCGGATCTCCCTGGCCTGCCGGGTATCCATCCGGTCAAACGAGTGGCCGCCGGGAACGTTCTCGAAAATCTCATGCTCGAATGATTTGTTCTCGGCCTTGAGGGCCTGAATCAGGTGTTCCACCTCGAGCACGTTCACGTCCTCGTCGATGGTGTTGGTGTGGATGAGCAGGGGCGTTTTCAGCTTGGCCGCGTTCCATGCCGGGGAACGCCTTCTGTATTCAGCCACGTTCTCTTCAGCGGTCCGGCCGAGGTGGTATTCGGCCGAGAACAGGTTTCTGTATTCGTCGTCCGAATAGCCCATGCGGGCCACCAGGTCGCTCACGGGCACGCCGGCGAAGCAGACCGCATAGTCGTTCGGGTGCGCGAACACCGCCAGAAGGGCTATCATGCCGCCGTGGCTCCAGCCGGCCATGCCCACCCGTCCGGGGTCCAGAAATCCGTAATTGTCAAGCATGTGCTTCATGGCCGCGTGGA
>JBFZEN010000021.1:0-15111 GCA_041306805.1 bacterium | reverse complement strand
CCTGTGAAAACACCTCGGTGAAACGGTCTCTGGCGGTCTGGTTGATCTTGACGATGGTTTCCTGAAGGGTCTGGTCGGCCGAGAGAAGGTCGCCGCGCTGCTGCACCAGAAAATCGAGCCTCTGCTTTTCCTGCTCGTATTCCTGCAGGGCCACCAGGTTCACCGGGCCAAGCGATTTGATGCGGCGCTTCAGGTCTTCGATTTCCTGGTCGGCCCCTTCGAGTTGCGCGTCTTCGGGCAGGGTGACCGTCGCGATCTCGACCTGATAGGCCTCGAGGATGCGGTCGCGCAACGACGCGATCTGGTGTTCCAGGTCCGATATCTCCATCTCGAGGGCGTGGATCTGTTCGGAAACCTCCTCGCGGTCGTGCCGGACCCGGCGGATCTCCTTTTCCTTGATCTGGAACTGCTCCCTCAATAATTGAAACGCCTCGTCGAACTGCTTGTTCCTGGCTTCCAGCGCTTCCTTCTGTGAAAATTCCTCGAGCAGGCGCTTCTCGTTTTCGAGGCCTTCGGACCGTGTGCGGTCGATTTCCTGCCTGGCCTCGCCGATGTCGGAAACGCGCTGGGCCGACGTGGCCTCGATTTCGGTGATGAGCTTCCGGGAGCGTTCGATTTCGAAATCGAGGTTCTGGGCCTCGCCGTTCAGCCTCACCACGGCAATGTTGAGCCTGTGGACCTCGTCCTCCATCTTCTTTTCCTCGCCCTCGAGGCGGTCCACGTCGATCTGAATCTGCCCCGTGATCCCTTCCAGCTTCTCGCGGGTGTCGAGCAGGGCCTCCATCTTGGGGCGGAGGTCTTCGAGCGATCCTTTTCCGCCCTCGATTTCCGACAGCAGCTTCTGCCGCTCGTCGGCGTTCTTTTTCAGCCCTTCCTCCGATTTTTCCTTTTCGAACATAATCTTGTCGCGTTGTTTTTCAAGCCGGGTTTTATTCTCTTCGACCGATTTGAGCTGTTTTTCGCGGCGCCCGCGTTCGTCGATCAGGGCGGTTTTTCTTTCTTCGGTTTCCGACAGCCTTTTTTCAGATTCGGTGATGACCTGCGCCAGAGAACCCATCCGCTGCTCGAGTTCCCGGATGCGCTGGCGCCGCCCCACCAGGCCGGTGTCTTCGCGCTGCGATTCGCACGTCTGCACGATGCCCCAGTTTGATACCAGCTCGCCCTGGTGGGTGACCACCCTGATGCGGGTGCGGGAACCGGCGTCGAGAACGGCCTGGGCCGAATCCATGTCGGGAACGATCACCACGTCGCCGAGCAGAAGCCTGGCCAGCGAACGGAGGCGGCCCTCGGTGCTGATCAAGTCCTCGGCCCATGAGGCGTTTCCATCCGGCGGCAGGGAGGGTTGTTTCTCCTGGTCCGATCCGGCCTGGTTCAGACGGTCCAGAGCCACCATGGTCACCCTGCCCCCGCCCGTCTGCCTGAGGGAATCGAGCGCCGAGATGGCCTGCTGCCACGTCTCGAACAGAAGGTAGCGGGCGGCTTCGCCGAGCCCGGTTTCAACGGCCGTCCGGTGGGCGGACGACGCATCGAGGACGTCCGCCAGCACGCCGATCAGCCCCTCGGGACGCGACGACAACAATTTCTTTGCCCCGTCCGTCATGCCTTCCTTGCTCTCGATGATGTTTTTGAGAAAAGCCTGCCTGTTCCTGATTCCGTCAAGTTCGCTCTGGTCCTTGTAGAAACGCTCCTTTTCCGCGTCCGCGGTTTTCTGGAGACGATCGAGTTCTGAACCCGTTCTCTCGAGCAGGGCGGTGGTCTGGTCGTATTCCCCGCCGGCGGAGCGGAGCTGCTCGTCGAGAACGTTCTTCGATTCCTCGACCCGTTTCAGGGCGGTTTGAAAGGCGTTGTCTTCCTCGTCGAGGCGCTCGAGCCGGCCGCGGCTGTTGTCGTTTTTGGCCCGCAGCCGGGTTTCCTCGGAACCGATGAGGTTGTTTTCCTCGAGGCAGCCGATGATTTCCTTCTTCTTTTTATTGAGTTCCAGGCGCTTGATGTTCAGGCCCTGCTGGAACACCTCGAGTTCCTTCTGCTTGTTGTTGAACAACCTCCCGTTGCTTGCGATTTTCACCTGCAGCGCCTCGCGGTCGCGGTGCGACAGGTCGAGGTGCTGTTTCTGCTCTTCGAGGCGCTTCTTCAGGTTTTCGATTTCCTGTTCGTACCGGTTGATCCGGTCTCCGAGGGAGGAGGTTCTTTCGCGCCCCACGCGGATGTCGCCTTCGCTCTGGTGGATGTGCTCGACCACGGCGGACAGCTCGGCCTGCGCCTGCGACAGCCCCTTCTCCTTTTCTGTCAGGTCGAGCCGCATGGCTTCGAGCTCGGTTTCCTCTTTCGTGATGGCCGTGGTGCGGCCTTCCTTCTGGTTCTGAAGGTCGAATATCTTTTCCTTGAGGGGTTTAATTCTTTCCTGCAGCTGGGCCCATATCTGGCTCGATCGGTTCAGGTCCAGGGTGCGTATTTTTTCATCGAGCCTCTGGTACTGGCGCGCCTTGGCCACCTGTCTTTGCAGCGACCGCACGGTGCGCTCGACCTCCTGAATGATGTCGTTCACGCGCAGCAGGTCGTTCTGAGTGGCCTCCTGCTTGCGGATGGCCGCCTTGAGGCGGTGCTTGTACTTGGTGACGCCGGCCGCTTCCTCGATCAGCTTGCGCCTGTCTTCGGCCTTTTCGCTCAGGATTTCCTCGACCATCTTGAGCTCGATCACCGAGTACGCATCGGTGCCGATGCCCGTGTCCATCATCAGGTCGGAAATGTCTTTCAGCCGCACGGGGGTTTTGTTCAGCAGGTACTCGCTGTCCCCCGAACGGTACAGCCGGCGCGTCACGGTCACTTCATCGTAGTCGATGGGAAGCACGTGGGAGGTGTTATCGAACGTGATCGACACCTCGGCCATGCCCAGGGGGCGCGACGATTGGGCGCCGCCGAATATGATGTTTTCCATACGGTCGGCCCGCAGAATCGAGGGGCGCTGTTCGCCCAGGCCCCAGCGTATCGCGTCCACGATATTGGTCTTGCCGCAGCCGTTCGGCCCGACCACGGCGGTGATGTGTCCGTCGAATTTGAGGTCGGTTTTCTTGGCGAACGACTTGAAACCCTGAATTTCAATTTTGGATAGAATCATGTTTCTCCGTCCGGTTGCACCGAAGAACGGTGCATGAAAAATCCCCTTGTCGGAGCAAATGCTCGGGGGAATTGAATTCCGTCAGTGCCGGGATTGATACGTGCTATTTTATTGATAAACAGGAAGTTGCGATATGGTTCCGGATTTACGGAACCAGACCCTATTCCTCCGCGTTTACGTCGGTGAGCAAGTCCGGTCGAATGGATCCTGTATCCTTAAAGAGAATTTAATATACCGATTTCAGAAAATGATGTCAAGAAAAAACCATTTACCCTTGAAATTCAAGGGAAAATATTGTAATATGGTGAGCCTTGTCTTAACCACAGGAAGTTGAAAATGAAATCGACCGGTTTGATCTCTTCCCCCCCATGGCACACGTTGTCCGCCGAAAAAGTGTTTTCGCATCTCACCGTGCCGCACCACGGGCTGACCTCGGCCGAAGCGTTGCGGCGTTTTTCGGAATACGGTCCCAATGAACTCCAGGCCGGGCACGGAGTCTCGCCGTGGACCATACTGCTCGAGCAGTTCAAGAACGTCCTCATCATCATCCTTCTCCTCGCCACGGTGATTTCGGTCTTTCTCGGGCACGGAATCGAGGCCGTGGCCATCGCCTGCATCGTGCTTTTCGCCGTTCTGCTGGGTTTCGTTCAGGAACACCGCGCCGAGCGCGCCATCGAGGCCCTGCGCAAGATGGCGGCGCCCACGGCGACCGTGTTCCGGGACGGGCAGGAAGTGGAGGTGGCGGCGCGGGAACTGGTGCCGGGAGACGTCGTGCTTCTGCAAACCGGCGACCGTATTCCCGCCGATCTCAGGCTGGTCGAGGCGGTCAACATGCAGGTGGACGAGGCGGCGCTGACGGGCGAGTCCGTTCCCGTGGAAAAAGCGACCGGCGTGCTCGAAGATCCGGAATTGGCGCTGGGCGACCGCAGGAACATGGCCTACGCCGGAACGATCGTGTCGTACGGACGGGGGAAGGCCGTCGTCGTCGGAACGGGCATGGACACGGAATTCGGCAAGATCGCCAAGATGCTCCAGACGGTTGAAACGGGCAAGACCCCGCTGCAGGAAAACCTGAACAAGGTGGGCAACACGCTGGCCAAGGCCGCCCTGGCCATCGTCGCCGTCATCGTGGCCTTCGGCCTGTTCCGCGGGCAGCCCCTCATCGAGATGCTCATTTTCGGAATCGCCCTCGCCGTGGCCGCCGTTCCCGAGGCGCTTCCGGCCGTGGTCACCATTTCGCTGGCCATCGGCGTGCAGCGCATGGTCAAGCGCCATGCGCTCATGCGCCGCCTGCCTACCGTCGAGACGCTGGGAAGCACCTCCATCATCTGTTCCGACAAAACAGGCACGCTGACCAAGGACGAGATGACGGCGCGGAAGATATTCGCCGCGGGCCGTTTTTTCGAGGTGTCGGGCAGCGGATACGAGCCGATCGGACAGTTCCTGAGCGAAGGCAAGCCGGTCGAGCCGACGCCCCAACTCAAACGGCTTCTTCAGGCCGCATTGCTCGCGTCGGACGCCCATGTCATTCAGAACGAGGCCGACGGGCGCTGGCACCTGAAGGGGGATCCCACGGAAGGGGGGCTGATCGTCGCGGCCATGAAGGCGGGGCTGAGCCGGCCGGACCTCGAAGAAGAGATGCCGCGCGTGAACGAAATTCCCTTCAGCTCAGAGACCAAGCGCATGACCACGCTGAACAAGGCGGGGGACGGGATATACGCCTTCTCGAAGGGCGCGCCCGAGATTCTGCTCGAATCATGCACCCGCCAGTCGTCACCCGCCGGCGATGTTGCGCTCGATGCCGCCGCCCGCCGCGAAATCATCGAGGCGGGTCACAAAATGGCGGGCGAGGCGCTGCGCGTTCTTGGCGTGGCCGAAAAGGCGGATGCCACGCTCGAAAACGCCGAACAGGAGATGACTTTTCTCGGAATGGTGGGCATGATAGACCCCCCGCGGCCCGAGGCCAAGGAAGCCATTGCCACTTGCGAGAAGGCCGGCATCAAGCCCGTCATGATCACGGGCGACCATCCGATCACGGCGAAGGCCGTGGCCCGCGAGCTGGGCCTTTTCAGGTCGGGCCGGGCCATCACGGGGGCCGAGCTGGAAGCCATGGACGAGGCCGAGTTCGAGCGGGTGGTGGAAGAGATCGAAGTGTACGCCCGCGTCTCGCCGATTCACAAGCTGCGCGTGGTGACCGCCCTGCAGAAAAAGGGGCACATCGTCGCCATGACGGGTGACGGCGTCAACGACGCGCCGGCATTGAAGAAAGCCGACATCGGCATCGCCATGGGCATCACCGGTACCGACGTGAGCAAGGAAGCGGCAGCCATGACACTCATTGACGATAATTTCGCGTCCATCGTGGCGGCCGTGGAGGAGGGTCGGGGCATATTCGGCAACATCAAGAAGTACCTCATGTACCTGCTTTCTTCAAACATCGGCGAGATCGGCCTGATGGCGGGGGCCACTCTGATGGGTCTTCCGCTTCCACTGAGCGCCGTTCAGATTTTGTACGTCAACCTCGCGACGGACGGGCTTCCCGCGCTGGCCCTGGCCGTGGATCCTCCCGAAAAGGACCTGATGCACAGGAAGCCGCGGAACCCCCGCACGGGCATTTTCACGCGCCCGGTTGTCATTTTGATGTCGGTGGGCGGCGTCTGGTCGACCCTGGTCAACCTTGGGCTTTTTATATGGGCGCGCCATTCCGGACGAAGCGACGCGGAGGCGATGACCATGACATTCGTCTCACTGGTGCTCATCCAGTTTTTCAAGGCCTACAATTTCCGTTCGGACCGGAATTCGGTGCTGGACAAGCCTTTCGCGAACCATTGGCTGAACTGGGCCATCATCACTCAGTTGATGATGCTGGCCGTCGTCGTTTATCTGCCTGTCCTGCACAGGCCGTTCGGCACCTTCAGCCTGCCGCTTGCCGACTGGGGCATCATCGCCGCAGTGGCATTTTCGGTGTCGCCGCTGCTCGAACTGGCGAAATGGATGGAACGAAAAGGGTGGTTCGGCAAGTTGAATTGAATGGAGCTGATCCGCGTTCCGACATGAACAGGTTTGATTAAAAGAAGGAACAAGGCATGGACGATTTGGATAAACAGGGCATTCTGTGGAAAATCTTGCTGGGGGCTCTAGCCGTCGCCTCGGCGGCCCTGGTGGTTTTCGCCGTTTCAAAGAAGAAAACGGGTTCAGTCCCGGAAAGACAGAAATAGAGGACGTTTTCAAACATCCGTCCTTCGAATTTTCCCAGACCCGGCACCCCTAAAAATGGGTGCCGGGTTTTTATTTGATATGACCGGACCTCTTTCTCCTAATACACAATAAATACGATAATACCAGGACAAAGCGATCAGGATTCGGATATTTTAATTGATATTGCGTATTATTTTTGCTATTTTATCGAAAATATCATCTATTTTTGCGGATTATACAATTTTCAATGACAAATCAGCCTGCATTCAAGGCGGCGCTTGTATTCGCCTGCGGCATTCTATTGGGACGGTTTTCCCCGCTGCCCACCCCTTTCCCGCCGGCCGTATTTCTCTGCCTGTTTATTGTCCTTGCCTTCCTCATGCGGAAAAAGAAAAATTCCGCAGCACTGCAGTCGGCGGCCGTGCTGATGCTTCTGCTGTCCGCTTTTCTGCGCTACCGGCAGGTCTCGGCTTTTTTGCCCGCCGGCCACATCGCGCGGCACCTGACGGGGCGCGGCTGGGTGGAATTGAAATCATTCCTCGTCAAAGATCCGGTTCAAAAGGCGGGACGCGTCGAGTTGCTGGTCGAAGCTTTGGCCGTACGCGGCAATCCCGACGATTCTCTCTGGACGGAAGCGACCGGCAAGGTGCTGGTTCCTTTCTATGAACCCGGTCCCTGTCCGCTCCGGTACGGCGATGAAATCATGCTCAGGGGAAGGCTCGAACGGCCCAGGCCCCGGTCCAATCCCGGCGGATTCGACTACCGGGCCTATCTGGAACGCAGGGGTATTCATGCCATTCTGAAATCGTTCGATCCCCTGAAGGACGTCCAGGGAACAGGACCGGTCCGGGGCAGCCCATTCATGCGAAAGGCCGTATATCCCGTCCGGAGGTCCATTTTACGGACCGTTTCGCGGACATGCGACGCGGAGACCGGACCCGTGCTGAGGGCCCTTCTCGTGGGAGACCAGGGAAGCATACCGGATGACGTGCGCGAGGGATTTTCACGGGCCGGGGCGGTGCACATTCTTTCGGTCAGCGGGTCGCATGCCGGTTTCGTGCTGCTGATTCTGACGACGGCGTTCGGCCTGTTTCGCATTCCCCAGCCATTCAGGACCTTTTTGACGCTGGCGGGGCTTGGGTTCTACTGCCTGCTGGCCGAGGCCAACGCCCCCGTGGTGCGCGCCACTTTGATGGCCTCCGTGGTTCTGCTGGGGAGGCTGTCCGAGAAAAAAACAAATCCCTTCAACGTCATCGGCTTCAGCGCGCTGGCCTGCCTGGCCTGGGCCCCGCGCGACCTGTTCGACGTCAATTTCCAGCTGTCCTATGCATCCGTCCTTTCCATCGTTTTTTTCTATCAGAAACTGAAATCCATCGTCTGGATGCAGCGTGTCGAGAAAGCGCTGAATCCGGCCGCGGGACGCCTGGTTTATGAGGCCGTTCTCGTTTCGACCGCCGCCCAGATCGGAACCATTCCCCTCATCGCCTTTTATTTCAACCAGATTCCCCTTCTTTCCGCTTTCGCCAATCTGGCGGCCATACCGCTGTCGGGGCTCATCGTCGCCCTGGGGGTCACCTCCTGCCTGTTCGCCCCTCTTTGTTTCAGCGCAGCCGCGGCGTACGGCACGTTGAACCATGCCCTGCTTCTGGTTTTCATCCGCTTCCTGGTATGGCTGGGAAACCGGCCCTTTTCAAATCTCGTTGTTCCGTCCCCAAACGCGTTTCAGGCCGGTCTTTTCGCCGGCGCGGCGCTGCTCGCTGCAGGGCGCGACCGCCGCACCAGAAAGGCCGCGGTCGCCGTCATCCTGATTTCAGCCGGTGTTCTGGCCTGGAAACCGGTTTTGGACGGACAGCATACAATGCTCACCTGGATCCAATTCGATGTGGGGCAGGGAGACGCCGCCCTGTTTCGTTTTCCCGGCGATGAAAACGTGCTCGTCGACGGCGGCGGCAGAACGCCGGATTGGGATGCAGGCGAGCGCGTCCTGATTCCGTATCTGGCCAAAGAGGGCATACGGCGCCTGGCTGCCGTGGTGTTGACGCACCCGCACGACGACCATGCCGGCGGCCTGGTTTCGGTGATACAACGGGTTCACGTGGATAGAATTTTCGTGAACGGCGATTCGGTCCATTCGCCCATTCAATCGGAATGGACGAATGGGGTGCGCAAAAAACGCATTCCAGTGGACACGGTGCGCGCCATGGACATCCTGTTTTGCCGCTGCGGGGCCAGAATCGTTTTTCTTCCCCAGGTCCGTCCGGACCTGCACGAAGACGTCAATGACAGGTCGCTCGTTTTGCGCGTTTTCTATGGAAGGCGGAAACTCCTTTTGATGGGCGACGCAGGCCGCCGGGTCGAGGCGGATCTCATCGCTTCGGGCATGCCGCTCGAATCGGACGTCATCAAGATCGGACATCACGGCAGTGAAACTTCCAGTTCAGACCGTTTCATCCGCGCCGTCGGTTCCGCGACTGCGCTGGTATCGGTGGGAAGAAACAACCGTTTCGGACATCCGTCGAAGCGCGTCATGGAAGACCTCCGGAACAACGGCATCCATGTTATCCGGACGGACAGTGCCGGAGCCGTGACCATTCGCACAGACGGCGAGACCATCAGGCTGGAGCAGACCATCCGTTGATTGATCTTCAAGTTCCGTTTTGTCCCGGCGGAATCCTATATTGAAAGCGGCGTTTGACCGCGCATCAAAGCCGTCTTATGGTAAAAATATGGAATACCGAACACACCGAAGGCGCCGAAGAAACGGGAAAAACATAATTTTAAAATCCTGCTTCATGTAAATTCATTTCCGATGCCGGGCGATTCGGTGCTTTTCGGTGTTGAATGCAACATGCTGAAGGTCCGCTTCGCTAGGACCAAGTTATTGTATGTTTAGATCAGGATATTAAAGGAGAAAATTTCTTGATTTTCATTTTAAAATTCGTTATTTTACATTTTGTAATTCCTCTTAATAGGTTTCATTTTGTAATTGTCATTTGTAACAGGGAGTGCAGTCATGGCTGAAGATCCCGTTACCACTGAAAAGCGCATCGAGGAATTCAAGGCAAGAAAAAGACGGCGGCAGCCGATTACAATAACGGAGGTTTTTCGAATGATGAAAGGTTTTAGATTCTGCACAGCGCTTTTCCTGTCCGCGGCGTCCATTCTGTCCGCACAAACCGGGACACTGTTCATCAAGGGCACCGCGGAAAATATTTACATTGCGCCGGACGGCGCCGTCTCAGGCACTTTGCAATCCGGAATCAAGGTCAATGTGCTTGAGCGGAAAGCGGGCTGGGTCCGCTTCCAGATGAATGGATGGATTCAAGCGGGTTCGCTGACGGCCGACACCACTTTGGTCAGCGGTTTCACGATGCGCGCCAGCCACATTTTGGTCAGGACCGAGTCTGAAGCAGCCACCGTGCTGCAGGAACTGAAAAAGGGAGCGTCATTCGAGGAACTGGCGAAAAGGGTTTCGACCGATCCGGCCAGCGCCCAGGCCGGCGGCGATCTGGGGGAATTCCAGAGGGGCGACCTCATGGCGGAATTCGAGACCACCGTGATCCGGTTGAAAATCGGCGAAGTCAGCGGAGCCGTCAAAAGTCCGGTGGGGTTTCATGTGATCAAGAGGACGAAATGAAAGACTGGTCTTCGCGCATCGCCCGGGCGCGAAACCTGGTTTTCGCCTCAGACCGGGCATGGGCAGACATACTCGAAGAAAAAGAACCTCCGGCCGGAATCTTTCTTGAATACGTCCTGCCCATGGCGGCCGTACCGGCGGCCGCGCATCTTCTGGGCTTCTGGTATTATGGATTTTTCAGCACCATTTTCAGGGCATTTCTGTGGCTGGGTCTGGCTGTTTCGGGCGTCTGGCTGACAGCGAAGGTCATCTATTACTCCTCCCCGCATTTCAATTCCATCACGGACGAAATACGGTCATACCAGCTCGCGGCTTACAGTTATACTCCGTTTTTCGCGGCGGGAGTCGCATACATTTTCCCCTTTCTCAGCCTGTTCGTGTTTTTGGGCGGGCTGTACGGGGTGCGTCTTTTAAGCAAGGGACTGCCCCTTCTGATGGAAACGCCTGCCGACAGGCAGAGCGGATTCGTTTTGGCGGCCGGAGCCTCCATGGTGGCGGTGATGCTGCTCGTGGCACATCTGACCGGCGGCATTTTCTGGCCCAGCAAACCGTAACTTCGGGAAACCGGTGGCGACACGCAAACACACATCCGAGAAACCGTCCGTTCCGGACTGGACACCGATCGAAGTCGCGGAATGGTTCGCGGTTTTGAACCTGCCCGGCGCATCGCCGGAATGCCTGAATGCCGCGACCGAAAAGGCCGTTTCATTCTTTCAAGCCGACGCCGTCGAGATTCATCTCTTGAACGAACGCTCCCAAACCCTCGAACCCATCGTGCGAAAAGGAATTTCAGCCAGGACGGCGACGGCGAGTGACGCCTTGCCCACGGGTATTTTTGAAAAGCAGATTCCGCTGTTCCTCGAATCCCTTCAAAAAAACAAGGACGCGGACGCCGCGCTCCTCAAAAAGGAGGGATTTCATGCCTACGCCGGCGTGCCCCTGTCCGCGGATCATGCGCGGCTGGGCGTTATGGGTCTGTACTACAAATCACCGAAGGCGTTTCACCAGAATGAAAAGGCCGTTCTGAACGAATCGGGCAGGCAGCTCGGGATGTCCATCCGTAACAACAACCGGTACATCCAGGCCGTTCAGAAGGCGCAGCGCCTGACCGGCCTGAGCCGGGCCATGGCCGTCACCCGCCAGCTGGACACGCTGGACCGTGTGCTGGACGACATCGCCAAAATGCTGGTCAGCGGTCTGGGCTTCGACCTGTCGTGGATCGGGCTGGTTTCGGAAGATGGAACCCGGCTCGAAGGGAAGGCCGGGTTCGGCTCCGGCCTGAGCCATTCCGGCATCGAACAGGTTTTATTCATGACGGACGATGCGCAGCCGGTGCTGGCCGTGCGCGAACGCTGGGCCGTTTCTTTCGGACAGATCGATATTCTGCACGATTCCCCGTTTAAAGACTGGCTTGCATCGCTCGGCATCCACAGCGGCGGATTCGTTCCACTGCAGAGCGGCGACAAAACAGCGGGCGTCGTGGGGTGCTTTTTCACGGCAGGCAAGGCTTTCGACGAGGAGGACAAGCGTCTTTTGACAAGCGTCTCCGAGCAGGCGTCCATCGCCGTGGACAACGCCATACTGTACGAGCAGATCAAGCTGTCCGAACAGCACTACCGGACCCTGTTTGATTCGACAGGCACGAGCAAGGCCATCATCGACGCCGAAGGCCAGTTCAAGCTCGTGAACCGGGCCTTCGAGGAGCTCAGCGGCTTCACGGCGGCGGAGCTGGCTGGCAAGAAAACCCTTTTCCAGTTTCTGGACAAAAATAAGAAAACCGGTGCGGCCGTGGGCGGAAAGACGGGCGCCCGTCCCGGAAAGAGGGAAGAGGAGTTCATCGACAAGAACAAGGATATTCACCATGTTTACGTGTTGAACGCCCCCATCACCGGCACCGGGGATTCGCTGGTTTCGATCGTCGACATCACGCGCGAACGTGAACTCGAAAAACAGCTTCAAGACAGCCAGGCGCTGGCTTCGCTGGGCGAATTGTCGGCGGGCATCGCCCACGAGATCAGAAATCCATTGATCGCCATCAACACGTCCGTCAGCATTCTCCAGGACGAAAAGTCGCTGTCGCCTGAAGGCCAGCAGGTTCTGGACGTGGTCAAAGAAGAAACCGACCACCTGGCCGCCATCGTCAACGATTTTCTGAAATACGCGCGCCCCAAAAAACTGGTTCTCGAGCGGGAAGACATCAACAAGGTGGTCAGGGACGCTCTCAAGCGGATCAGGGAGCAGGTGGGGGAGAATGTGGTGTGGATCGAACAGTACGACGAAACCCTTTCGCCGATGTTTTTCGACCGCCACCAGCTGCAGCAAGTCGTCGCCAACCTGCTCTCGAACAGCGTGGACGCCATGCAGAACGGCGGCAAACTGTTCGTCGAGACGGCCATGAACGGCGACATCAAGGACAGCCGCGTGCTCATCGTCGTCAAGGACACGGGCACGGGCATTGCCCCCGACCTGCACGCCAAGATATTCCTGCCGTTTTTCTCAACCAAGGAAAAGGGAACCGGAATGGGGCTGGCCATCTGCCACCGCATTGTCGACCAGCACGGCGGCGACATCTTCGTGGAAAGCGAGACGGGAAAAGGCGCCGTGTTCACGGTTTCCCTGCCCCTGAAGACCGAACCGGTCGAAACGGACGATTAAGGAGAAAAAAACATGGCCGATATCCTCTTGGTCGACGACGAAAAATCCGTACGCTCCACCCTGGCCGTCCTGCTGCAGAAGACGGGCTACCGGGTCGAGGAATCCGCCGCCGGCGGGGAAGCCATCGACAAGATGACGGGCCGTTTTTACGATTTGGTCATCACCGACCTGAAAATGGAACCGGTGGACGGCATCGAAGTCCTGAAAAAATCGAAGGAGATCAATCCCTCCACGGAAGTGGTGGTGATGACGGCCTACAGCACCGTGGAAACCGGGGTCGAAGCCATCAAGCTCGGCGCTTACGACTACATCCAGAAGCCGTTCGAAAAGGAAGAATTCCTGATCATCGTCGAGAAGGCCCTGGAGCGGAAAAACCTGCTGAACGAGGTCGAACACCTGCAGAACGAGCTCAAGGAAAAATACCGTTTCGAGAACATCGTGGGCACGTCGAAGGAAATGATGGACGTGCTGACGATGGTGTCGAAGGTGTCGAAAACCGAAAGCACCATCCTGATTTCGGGTGAAAGCGGAACCGGGAAGGAACTCATCGCGAAGGCCGCCCACCTCAACAGCCGGCGCAAGCACCGTTCGTTCATCACGATCAATTGCGGGGCCATTCCGGAAAATCTGCAGGAAAGCGAGCTGTTCGGACACGTGCGCGGCGCCTTCACGGGCGCCATCCGCGACAAGCGCGGCCTGTTCCAGGAAGCGGACGGCGGAACGCTCTTTCTCGACGAGGTCGGCGAGACCGCCCTGTCGACCCAGGTGAAAGTGCTGCGGTTTCTACAGGACGGCGAGATCAGGCGCGTGGGAGACAATGAGCCGATTTACGTGGACGTCCGCCTGATCGCCGCGACGAACAAGGAGCTGTCGAAACTCATCGAGGAAGGCAAGTTCAGGGAGGACCTGTTCTACCGTCTGAACGTCATTCCCATCCACATTCCGCCCATCCGGAAACGCAAGGACGATATACCCCTTCTGGCCAACTATTTTCTGAAGAAATACGCCGAGAAGGAAAAGAAGAACGTCGTCTCGCTTTCGCCCGAGGCCGTCAAGATGCTCACGGGGTACCATTGGCCGGGGAATGTGCGCGAGCTTGAAAACGCCATCGAGAGGGCGGTCATTCTCACGGGCAAAAACACCATCATGCCCGAGGATTTCCCGGTATCGGTGCGTGATTCGCACAAACGGACCCAGGAAGTCGAGGTGGAGACCGAGGAGACGACGCTCGAGGAGATCGAAAAACGCCATATTCTAAAGACGCTGGAAAAGGCAAACTGGAACCAGAAACAGGCGTCCGAAATTTTGGGAATTTCCACCACCACGCTATGGAGAAAGCTGAAATTATACGGAATTGAACCCAAAATGAAAGAATAAAGCCCGTTTTCACCATTCCGGTTCCATTTTGAAATGACTTTTTTGAAGAACCCCGGTTGGCATAAGATTTGTAAATATTCACTTTGAATGAGTGTTGCCATACCTGAAATGGAAAAACGCATGCCGAAGGTGCTGATTGTAGACGACGAGCGCAACGTGCTTAAAACGCTTTCGCTCGTCCTTCAGCGCCATGATTTTACGGTCATGCAGGCCCAGAACGGCGCCGACGCCCTCAAGGTTCTCGACAAGGAATCCTGCGATTTCGTATTGTCCGATATACGCATGTCGCCGATGGACGGTTACACGCTGGCGTCGCTGATCAGGCAAAAACACCCCGACATATCCATCGTTTTCATGTCGGCTTTCGGTTTTGAAGACCAGGCTCCGGCTGCCGATCCCGTCGCGCAACTGCCTAAACTGACCAAGCCTTTCCCCGTTTCCGAGCTGATCAAGGTGCTCGAACAGGAGGAAGACAAGCGGAAAATCCGGGCCGCGGCCGTTCCCAAAACGCGCGTCGCCTTGCTGGGCCAGGCCAGACGCAATCAGGAAGTTCTCAACCACCTCCAGGCTATGGGTTTCGACGCTGTGCTGGTTCAGCCGGGTCCGGATATCAAGGAACGGATACTCGGATTGGCGGCCGACCTGTATTTCGTCGATGAAGACATGTTGACGGGCGAGGACTGGAAGGTGTTGAACGCCATAGACCAGATTCAACCCAGAAAGCCCCTGGTGCTGCTGTCGGACCGCGCCGAGGCGAGCGACCCGCATGTGGTCGCAGACCTGGGAATGGCCGTGCTGAACCGGAAGAGATGCCTGGAAGACAAGGACTGGACCCTTGAATTCCTGAAGCATCGGGCGCTTCAATAATCCGCCATGCGGCAGCCGGCGTGCCGCCGGCCGTCGAACAGGTATCGCGAAAATATTCCATGAGCAAAACGCCACATACGAACCGCTCGAAAGTGCTGGTCGTCGACGACGAGGAAGTAATCGGCTACCTGATCCAGCGAGTGGTCAACAACCTCGGCTACGGAGTGGAATGGGTGACCAATTGCGAGGCCGCGCTCGACAGGATCACGGTTCAGCAGTACGACCTGATTCTCTCCGATTTCAGAATGCCGAACATGACGGG
>JBFZEN010000020.1:0-8303 GCA_041306805.1 bacterium | reverse complement strand
CCCGTCGCTGGCCTTCGGGATGGCGCTGACGCGGATCGGCTGTTTTCTGAACGGCTGCTGCTTCGGCAAACAGTGTGATCTGCCCTGGGGCATGGTATTCCCGCTGGACAGTCCCGCCGGTTCCACCCTGCCGGGGCTCAGGCTGCATCCCACGCAGCTGTATTCGTCGCTTTTCGACTGGCTGATGGTGATCGCGCTCGTGCTGCTGGACCGGAAAAAAAGGTTCGACGGTTTTCTGGCCGCGGTTTTTTTCATCGGATACGGGCTATTCAGGTTTGGAATCGATTTTGTCAGGTTCTATGAAACGTCGGTGAGGGTGGCCGGGACCGCACTCACCTACAACCAGATCATTTCTTTGTCGCTGGTCCTCGCTGGGACCGCGATATGGCTGTTGAAACCCAAACATCCCAGGCACAAATAACTTGATTTTGTTATTTTTTTTTAATAAATTTCAGGGATGCCCCGGGATGAAATACCAAGTAAGGAGGAGGGCATGATCCGCTCGATTCGTTTCTTCGCCGTTCTGTTTTCGTTTGCGATGGTGCTGTTCATAACCGGTTGCGCTACCACGGGAAGATCCCCTCAGGAATCGACGTCCGAATCGGCCGACATCGATCAGCTGCTCGGCGTGGGGGAGGAAAGCACCGACAAGGAGATCAACGAAGACGACGTGCTGAAGCTGCTGGGCGTCACCGACGACTCCGCGGTTCCTTCGTCCGAAGAGGCCCTTGCCTCCACCGAAAACGCCGAATCGCAATTGACAGAGCAGAGCAACGCGTCCGTTTCAACAGCGGCTCCGTCGCGGAACGACCGAATCACGCCGACCCTGCCGCTTGATTCATACACCGCCCGGTATCAGGAGGCGCTCCAGGCCTACCGCGGCAAGAATTTCCGCGACGCCATCCAGAAATTCGAGACGCTGCTGGTGACCGATTCACGGCACAGCCTTTCGGACAATTGCCAATACTGGATCGGCGAATCCTATTATGACCTGCAGAATTACCAGCAGGCCATCGTCGCCTTCGAAAAGGTGTTCACCTATTCCAGATCCAACAAGGACGATTCCGCGCAGTTGAAACTCGGCATGTGTTATCTCAGGCTCAACGAGAAGGAAAAAGCCAGGGAAGAATTCCAGAAGCTGGTCCACGATTATCCTGCAAGCGAGTACGTGGGCATCGCCAAGCGCTTCATCGGGCAACTGGAAGGCGCGGCGCCGGCACCCTGACCACGGGGTCCGTTTCAGCCGCCATGCACGCAGTGAAAGACCGTCTTGGTGCAGACCGTTTCTTCTCCCGCCATCCCCGGTTCCATTTTCGCAGACATGCGCCGCTGCGAACCGACTTCCGCCCTGCGGACGGTCGGAAGGCGCATGATCACGCGCGTCCGTCGATCACCCTGAACCTTCAAGAGGAATGCGTATGAAGGGAAAACTGAAAATACTCATGGTTTTTTCCGAAGTGGCGCCGTTCTCGAAGACCGGGGGATTGGGCGACGTGGGGGGGGCGCTGCCGAAAATACTGAAGGATATGGGTCACGACGTCCGCATCATCACGCCTCAGTACCAGGTGGTCAACGAACGGAAATACGTGTTGCGCGACGTGATCAGGCTGCAGAACATCGAGGTGGCGCTCGGCGGCGATAAAATGGGGATCAACGTCAAATCAGCCTTTGTGCCGAACAGCAAGGTGCAGGTCTATTTCATCGATTACAAGCCGTTCTTTTTCAGACGAGGCCTGTATCTGGATCCGAAAACCTCGAAGGAATACGCGGACAACGACAAGCGTTTCATTCTTTTCAGCAAGGGCGTGCTCGAAACCCTGAACAAACTCCACTGGCAGCCCGACATCATCCACTGCAACGACTGGCAGACGGGGCTGATTCCGTACCTGCTCAAGACCGTCTACCGCGACAACCCGTTTTTCACCCAGATGCACACCCTCTTCACGGTCCACCATTTCGGCATGCAGGGCAGTTATGAACCCCAGTGCCTGTCGCTCATCCACCAGAACGGGCCTTCGGTGCTGGAAACCAGCGGCCTTGAACTGACGGGGCGCTGCAATTTTCTCAAGGCCGGCATGGTGCACTCGGACATCGTCACGACGGTCAGCGAAAGATACGCGCATCAGGTGCAGCAATCGCATGAATTCGGATTCGGGCTGGAGAAGACGATCAAATCGAGAAAGAGCCGTTTCTTCGGCATTGCCAGCGGCATCGACGACGGCGTCTGGAATCCGGAAACGGATCCTTTCATTCCCCATCCCTACAGCGTCGCGGCTCTCGAAGACAAAAAGGCCAGCCGCAAGGCCCTTCTCGAAAAATTCGGCATTCCGGACAAGGCGCTCCCCGTCGTCGTCATGATCGGCCGCCTGACCGAGCAGAAAGGGCTCGACCTGATCCGCAGCGGTTTCGACGCCCTGATGAACCAGGGCGTGGTGTTCCTGGCGCTTGGTTCGGGCGACGAGAAATACCACCAGTTTTTCAGGCAGGCGCAGAGGAAGCATGCCAAGCGGGTCGGTTTCAGCCCGTCGTTCGACGAGCCGCTCGCCCACCTGATGATCGCCGGCGCGGACATTCTGCTGACGCCCTCGAAGGCCGAGCCCAGCGGCCTCATGCAGCTGTACGGACAGAGGTACGGCACGGTGCCCGTGGCCTCGAGCGTGGGAGGGCTCGCGGACGCGGTGCAGCCGTTCAAGCCGCAGGGGGACAGGGGCACGGGTTTTATTTTCAATCCCACCGACGCCAGGAACCTGATCGCCGCGATGAAGCAGGCCCTCCACCTGTACCGGGATCCCGCGCGATGGGCCAAAATCATGCGCAACGGAATGAAAAAAGACGTGACCTGGCAGTCGCCGGCCAAGAAATACGTGCACCTCTATAACAAGTGCCTTGCCAAAAAATAGCGGGAAGCCTTCAGGATGCAGGGGATCACCATATCTGTCTACAATGTCGGGGCCAAATCGGACATCCCTCTGATGATGGTATCCGGATACGTGGATACCACCACCTGCCAGGAACTGGCGAAGGAAATCCAGGACCTGATCCAGCAGAAAAAGGTGCAGATCATCGTGGATCTGGGCAAGGTGTCTTACATCAGCAGCGCGGGGTGGGGCGTTTTCGTCGGTGTGATCAAGGCGGTCCGCGAGAAGGGCGGCGACATCAAGATCGTGCAGATGTCGTCCGAACTTTTCGAGGTTTTTGAGATGCTGGAATTCAACCGGATACTCAATTACTACGAATCCATCGAAGAGGCGATCGATGAATTCGATCTGATCAGGGGAATAGACATCACCAAATCGAGCCAGGAGTCGAGGCAGCTCAGCCTGAACGGGGGCGGTGAAATCCAGTACATCAAGCCTCCCGTTCCCATTTCCATCCAGGAAAAGAAATTCAAAACCCTCATGAACGAGGACGACCTTCCATTGAAGGATTTCCCCTTGATGGAAAAGATAAAACGGGCCGTTCTGGAGGTGCCCGTTTCGGGCATCCGGGACATCCAGAAGAAACTCAACACGGAAAAATACGGATACACACGCATCGGATGGTTCCGTCTGCGGTCTGTTCTGAAAACCCTGAGTCTGGAGACGAAGGAAAAGCGATACCGGTATTACCGTTCACGCTGAATCCCCTTCCATCCAGTCCGGCTTTTTCCCGGTTTGCCAACGCATACACGAATCCCTCGCGGGCATGGTATGGTCTTTGCGCATCATTTCATGATTTTCCCCCCGAGAGGAACCAGAATGAAAGGAAAAATGGCATGCACCATGGTCGCCGGCTGATATCCGCCCATGTTTTTCAGTATGTTATCCTGTTTTTATGCCTGGGGCCATTGCTGTTTCCGGTTATTTCAGCCGCCCAGACGGGAGGGTCATATCGAAGTAAATCAGTCAAGTCACTGACCATTTTTCAGCCAGGGGATGCCGTGCGCATCCAGATCTGGGAATTGTATCAGGAAGCCCAGAGCAACGTGAATCTGTCGGGCGATTACCCGATCGATCCCGAAGGGTATATTATCATGCCGCTCATGGGTGAAATCAAGGTCAGGGGGCTCACGGTCTATGAACTGGCTCAAACCCTTCAGGAAAAGCTCAAGGCGTATGTCCGCAATCCGTATGTTTTGGCCCGGCCGCTGATCCGTCTGACCATGCAGGGAGCCTTCAACCGGCCCGGTTCATATCTCGTCGATCCTGCCAGTTCATACTGGACTCTGGTGGCCCAGGCCGGAGGCCCGTCGGCCAATTGCGATCTCAAAGGCATGTCGGTGGAGCGGGGCGGGCAAGTCATCATCAAGAAACTATTGGATAGTTTTGAAAGGGGTATTTCGCTGGAGGAAATCGGCATCGAATCGGGCGATCAGATCATCGCCCCTTCCAGGAGCACCATCGACCTGGGGATGCTGATCAGCGTCATCAACCTGCTGGCTTCGGTTGTATTGCTGTACCTGCGTCTGCGGACCGGAGATTGGTAAAAGAGTTCCCGGATTCGGTTTCATGTTCAGGGTATTTTTAGGAGTATGAATGGAAGAATTTTTCGAAGAATCCTCCCGCCAGAATGAATCCATCGATATCATGCGCTATGTGCGGGGGATTGTCAAAAGGTGGTGGCTGGTTCTGGCCGTGATGATCGTTGTCATCGTGCCGTGGATACTCTATCTGAAAAAACAAGTGCCGGTATACGAGGCCGAAGCCTGGATCGCTTTTGAAAACATCTCGGGGGGAGGCGTTCCTGAGGGTCTGAATCAGAGCAGGATCACCCGTCTGAGAAGCCGCACTTTCGCCGAGGAAGTCACGGCCGAACTCGGACTGACGATGAAGCTGGTGAGGCAGGACGACAAACCCATCGACCGGCAGAGCGTGTTCAAGACCTTTTTCACGAACAAGAATCCGGTCACGGGGCGGTACAGGCTGCACTTCTATCCGAACGGCAAGGGGGTGCTCACCTACCAGGACCGCCTTCTCGACAGCCTGAGAACCTCGCAGTTCGTCAGCGACACGGTGTCGTTCAACGGCCTGTCCTTCTCCATGATCGAAGGGGCGGCGCGCAAATACCCGGACATTGAGTTCGACATCAACTGGTTTCCAAGCGTCGTGGAGTCGGTCATCAGCCGGCTGCGGATTTATCCCAACGGCAGCGGCACGCTCATGAGAATCGTCATGTCGGACACCGATCCCTTCATGGCCGCCCAGACCATCAACCGCATCTCCGAGAAATTCATCGAAAAAAGCCGCGACATCCGCAATTATGTCAACCGGTTCCAGCGGGAATATTTCGAGGAACAGCTCAGCATGGTTCAGCAGGAGCTGAATCGTTCGGACGCGCAGCTGAAATCATTCCGCAACACGCACCGCATGGATCTGGACCAGGAAACCCAGCAGGCTGTCGGAAGGATGAGCGACATCGACCGCGAGATCAACGAACTCGGCATTCAGAAGAAAACGCTGAGCGACCTCCTGTCGAAGGTGGATCCGCAATCGCCCAATTTTGACATCGATGCCGGAATCTCGATCCGGTATATCTACCAGCAGATAGCGGAACAGCCCGTGTTTGCTCAGGACGCGGACATGACCATCGTGCGCCAGGAATTGACCGACCGCAACACCTCGCTCGACCGGATGCTGGGCGGATCCTACACGCAGCAGCACCCCGCGGTCCAGGAGATCAGTGAAAAAATCCAGCTGCTGCAGGACAGGGTGCTGGCCATGACCAAGGAAAAAATCAAGGCGCTGGACCGCCTGGTCTCAGAAAGGCAGAGGGAAGGCGAAGACCTCGACAAGAAGCTGGTCAAGCTGCCTGAAGAGGAATTGAGGCTGATCCAGTTGAACCGTCAGAGGAAGGCCAACGAGACGCTGAACGAGCTTTTACTGCAGCAGTACAAGGAAGCACAGATCCGGGAATCCGTGGCTTCCGAGAACATATCCATCATCGATCCGGCCATGGCCCCCCAAAGGCCCATCACGCGAAGCCGGCGGAACCAGGCCGTCATGGGGACGTTGGTGGCGCTTCTGCTCGGGCTGGCCTCGGCCGTGTCCTGGGAGGTGCTCGACAGGAGCATCCGGACGCGTGAGGACATCAAGCGCTTCATGGACCTGCCCATACTCGGGGTCATTCCCAAGGTCAAGTTCAACGGGTACGAACTCCAGGATTCCGAAAAGGCAAAAAGCATCAGCTCGCAGATCGTCACGCATGACTACTCGCCCACGCCGGTGGGAGAGGCGTACCGCTCGCTGAGAACCAGCCTTCTGTTTTCAAAGGCCATCGGTCCCATCAAGTCGCTGGTGATCGGCAGCGTGGCCCCGGGCGAAGGCAAGTCGTTCACCTCGGCCAACCTCGCCATCACGATGGCCCAGCAGAAATCGAAAACCCTCCTCATCGACGCCGACCTGCGGCGCGGCGTTCTGCACAACAGCTTCAACTGCGCCAAGAAACCGGGTCTGACGAATTACCTGACGGGCGTCGTGCCCCTCGAAAGCATTCTCAACGAAACATACATTCCCAACCTCTCGCTCATCACGGCGGGGTCCATGATTCCCAATCCGTCGGAACTGCTGGGCTCGCCGCGCATGCAGAAATTCATTGAGGGCATCAGCCAGCGGTATGACCTCATCATTTTCGACACGCCGCCGCTTCTGGCGGCCTCTGACGCCGTGGTGCTCGGGACCCTGGTCGACGGCATCTGCATGATCGTCATGGCGGGAAAGACAAAACGGAACGAGGTCATGCGCAAAATGGAAATGTTCCAGCACGTGCAGGCCAAGGTGCTCGGCATCGTGCTGAACGGGGCCGGCATCGAAGTGGCGCATGAAGGGTACAGCTATTATGCCTATTGAGACGGACCGGAGGCGCGCATGCGCCTGCTGGTGACCGGCGGCGCCGGATTCATCGGATCCCATTTCTGCGAACGGATGCTCCAGCGGGGATGCGATGTGGCCGCGGTGGACGATTTTAACGACTATTACGACCCCCGCATCAAGCGGCGCAACGTCGAATCACTGCTTCAAAACAAGCGTTTCCGGCTGTTCGAGGCCGATATTCTCGATCCGGTCCCGATGGAAGACCTGTTCAAATCCCGGGCTTTCGACGCCGTCGTCCATCTGGCGGCCAGGGCGGGCGTGCGGCCTTCGATCGAACAGCCCATGCTCTACCAGAAGGTCAACGTGGAGGGAACGACGCATCTTCTCGATCTGAGCGTCAGGCACGGCGTTCCCAGATTCGTTCTGGCGTCGTCGTCGTCGGTGTACGGCAGCACGCGGTCGGTTCCTTTCAAGGAATCCGCCAATGTCGATTTCCCGGTCTCTCCGTATGCGGCCACCAAGCGGGCCTGCGAGATACTGGCGTACACCACCCATTTTCTGCATGGGCTGCCCGTAACCTGCCTGCGTTTTTTCACCGTTTACGGGCCGCGCCAGAGGCCCGACATGGCCATCCATAAGTTCGCCCGCCTGATCGCGGAGGGCAAACCCGTACCCATGTTCGGCGACGGCACCACGGCGCGCGACTACACATACATCGACGACATTCTGGACGGCATCGAGAAATCGGTGGAGCGCGCATCGGGGTACCGCATCTACAATCTGGGCGAATCGCGGACGACCGAATTGCGCCGGCTGATCGGCCTGCTTGAAGAGGCATTGGGCAAAAAGGCCGACATCCGGCAGCTGGGTGAACAGCCCGGCGATGTTCCAATCACCTTCGCGGACATTTCCCTCGCGGAACGGGAGCTGGACTACCGGCCGAGGGTTGCAGTCGAGGACGGCATTCCCCGTTTTGTCGAGTGGTTTTTAAGAAACCCATCCAACGCCTGATTCCGTCGAACCGGACCTGAACAGCCATGCTGAGAGAGAAAGAAGCATTTTTAACACGCCTCATGCAGATCGCCGACGCCCTGGTGATCACGGTGGCCTTCGTTCTGGCGTACTTCATCACCCTGGGGCTCAAGCGCTCCCTCGATCTCGGTCCGCTCGCTTTCGCCACGTCCGTATCCTTTTCGGGCGTGGTTTTCTTTCTGCGGAACCACATCGCGCTGGTGCTCATCACCATTCCCACATGGATCAGCCTGATGTCGATCGACGGGGTGTACGCGAATTTCAGGACCAAGCTGTTCATTGAAATTCTGTTTCGCGTGTTGCGGACCGGTGTGGCCTCGCTTCTGGTTCTGGGAAGCGGCGTGTTTCTGTTCAAAATGAACCTGACCAGCCGCATGTACGTCGCGGTTTTCGCCGCGACGGCCCTGCTCGGTCTTTTCATCGTCAAGGCGTACTGGCGCTGGTTTCTCGACTACGGGGGGGGGGGGGGGGGGGGGGGGGGGG
>JBFZEN010000019.1:0-7926 GCA_041306805.1 bacterium | reverse complement strand
GCCGTCGTGCCGCTGTATACTCAATGTCTCCCACGTTTTTCCAGCTTCCGTCGTGCGCACGATGGGCGGTCCCGCGGCCGCGCCGTAATACGTCCCCACCATGAACCCGCGGTTCTTGTCGAGAAACTGCATGTCCCAAAAATTCTCCATGAAACCGCCCTGATTCACCCTTTCCCAAGTCGTTCCGCCATCCGTGGTGTGAAACACGTTTCCGCCCTCGAGGCCGCTGTTGGTGTAGAACCCCGCGGCCCATCCCTCCTTGGCGTCGAGGAAATCGACGGCGCACAGGGTGATTTCGAGGTCGTGGTTGAACCGCTCGGTCCACGTCTTTCCGCCGTCCGTCGTGGCGTATACCGCGGCGCGGTGCGCCCTGTCGCCCGGGTAAAGCCCCTCCGCGCTGCGCGCCCCGGCGGCCCATCCCCGGTTCGCGTCGATGAAGTCGACGCGCTTCAGAATGGAAGCGTTTTCGGGAAGCGTCTGGCGGTTCCATGTCTGCCCGCCGTTCGTCGTGTGCCAGATGACGGCCTGCCAGTCGTCCGCGTCGCCCAGCCAGTCGTAATGGACGGGTTTCGTGCCGGTAATCCACCCGTTCGACGCGTCGCTGAAAACCACGCCGGCGAAGTCGTATTCCGCGTCCATGGTTTTCCTGTCCCACGACGTTCCACCATTTGTGGTGCGCATGACGACGCCGTCGTCGCCGACCGCCCAGCCTTTCACCGCGTCGGGGAAGAACACGCCGTTGAGGTCCGCCCCACCGCCGGCCTCCTGCTTTGTCCACGTGTTGCCTCCGTCCGTGGTGGACAGAACCGTCGCGGCATAGGCTTTTTCCGACTGGTCCCAGTGCGCCCGTCCCGCCGCCCAGCCGGTTTTCTCCCCAACGAAGAAAACGTCCCGCAGATACGAGGAAGTCTCCCCGAATTGCTTCATGGTCGTGAATTCCATCGCACCCAGCGACGAGACGGTGAACAGGATGCCGGCGGCGGCCTGCAGCAAGCGATATTTCATGATTCCTCCTATGGATCCGGCGATAAGGCGGTTTTTCAGCGAATTTCCGGAAATGACAGCCCGGCTCTTAAAATGAAATCCTTCGATAGATTTTCGCCCTCGAGAAATCCCCCTGTTTTATACCCCGCCTGCACGAGAAAATGGATGTTGCGGCGCATGAACGGGGAAATGGTCGCGGTCAAAAACGCGGCGGAACCGAAGGATGCGCGACCGCCCGCATGGCCTGAACCGCTGAGCAAAAGGGGCGGCTGTTTCCAGAAATGAACATCGCCGTCCAATGAAAGAGCGCGGGTTCTGAACAGGCCGGTCACATCGACGCCCGCCCCCCAGTTTTCATGGATACGGGGTTCGCCGTAACGGAAATACAGGCACGCGGCATGGCCGGCGGTGTGGATATAGTTTTCGAAAATCAGCTCATACCCGTGCGGGGACAGGCCGAACCGGAAAGAAGGCAGGTAATTGAATCCTTGAAAGGGGATCATCGGCAAAGCGTTTTCGGAGACCCCGCTCCAATAATACGATTTATAAAATGTATACAAGGAAAAATACAGGAAGGGGCTCAAAAAATTCACGACAACCCTTTCCTTGAGTTTTTTCAATTTTTCCTCCGGGGATTCCCCGGGATAGGTGACCCTGATGAAATTCGTGATGTCATTGCCGCCTTCCGCCGACTGCAGATCGGTTGTCAGAACATACGCCGTCAGATCGGCGAACGCGTTCAGATAGAGAAGCGCCTCCTGATAATTCATGGACCCGTTTTTAACGAATCTCAGCCTCAACGATTTGGCCATTATCGAAGTGGCCTGCGAGCCCGAATAAAACACCGCGCTTTGCCCGTGCGGGGTCAATCCGAGAAACTCCCCGTCGAGCCGGGTCGAAGCGTTTCCCTTGCCGTAGGGAAATGGAGGGGCGAATTGATATCCTATGTCGGACAGGCCCAGCTCGCGCGCCTTGTATCCATGCCCGAAATATTCATGCTGAAAAACCGACAGCATATTGACGGCGGGAAAATCGATCAGCAGCGTTTTCAGGGACCGGTAGCACAGCCCCAGCGCCTTGGACGGCAGTTTCGATTCCGGGCCGTACTTTGCTTTCAGAAACCTTTCCTCTATTTGAAACACCGCACTGTTCAGCGCGATGGCCGTTTCAGCGCCCGTGAACGGACTCATGTGGCGATCCACGATGATGGAATTGAATGATTGGGCGGACGTGTTGCCCGTCCAAATAAGGAAAAAGCACAGGACCGGTTGAAGGAACTTTCTTGCCATGGGACTCCCGTTTGATGCGATGGCTTGCGGCCGGAATCCGGTTCTACCTGATGCCTGCCGTCAGAACATGGAACGAGTGCCTGTCGAGACTGACGTCGACTTGATTCGCATGAATCCCGATTTCCTTTTCCACCGGACGGATACGGTAATCCGGCGTTCCCGCGAACGCCAGTTCGTTCTTTTCTTTCGGCTCACCCCTTATCAACTCCGCCTTCACCGATGACGCCGCGATGTTCAAAAGATCGATTTGTATTCTCTGGACACGGTCGGTGGAATTGACAAGCTTGATGTAGAGATGCCTGTCGTCGGCTGTCGCGCTTGCGTAACATCCGGGCGGAATCTGCCCCCGGATACCGACGACCCTGTCGCCGGTATGGGCGGCGACCATCTGCTGGACGAAGTAATTGGCCGTGCGCAATACATGATGCGGATTGAAATTGATCATGTTATGCGCCCATTGTTCCCCGCCGCTGAGCGAGAAAAGCGGAGCGTACGAGCTCATCACGACCACGTCCGAATTTCTCTCGATCCCGGTCAGGAATGCGGCCTCGGCAAGCGCCGTTTCAAGGCAGTTCGGAGTCGCCGGCATGATAAAAGGCCGGTTCGCCGCGTATTCCCCCAGAAAAACCTTCGGGCCTTTCCTGTCATAGGCGTCGTACCGGTCCGTGTGCGCGTAAAGCCAATTCGGCATGTTGTAGAAATGCTCGTCCATCCTGACATCGGGATATTTTTTCCCGGCCTCGCTCCATGCCAGCTTGAAATGGTCGGAGTCCATCATGATTCCCGTGCTTAAAACACAAACCATGCCGGGGTATCGTTTGTCGATTTCCTTTTTGACCGCCTCGAAGTTTTCCAGATATTCGATCCCGAAATTTTCGTTTCCGATTCCGATATATTTCAGATGAAATGATTTCGGATGCCCGGCAGCCGCCCGCAGCGCCGCCCATGCATTGGTTCCGGGATCGCCGTTCGCGTATTCGATCAGATCGATCGCGTTTTGAACGACCTGATCATTGAACCGGGGATCGTCTTTTTTGATGCATGCCTTGCTTCTAACCTGGCAATTCAGCCCGGCCCATACGATGGGCAGCGGTTCCGCGCCCAGATCCTCGCATAAAAGAAAATACTCGTAGAATCCGATCTGGTACGACTGGCAATAACCCCCGTCCCGAATGCCGGCGCCCCAGAGATTAAAGTCGGGCTTGCGGTCTATCAGCGGGCCTACCGTGTTTTTCCATTGGTATTCATTCCCGGGCAAGGCGCCTTCGACGATGCACCCGCCGGGAAAGCGGACGAATTTGGGGTTCAGATCCTTCAGCGATTCAACCAGGTCTTTTCTCAAACGGCCCTGGCTCCATTTCGGGTCCCCCTTTCCCCAGTGATCCCGGTTGGAAAAATTGACGAAATCGACGTCCACAGCTCCTTTTCCAATGAATTCAATGACCAGTTTTCCGTTTGTCGTCTTCATTCCCTTCAATACCAGGCTCTGTTTTTTCCATCCATCGCCCGAAACGGGAATCACCAGGCCGTCCGTGACGGCATGACCGCCGTCATCGGCGGCATAAACCGTGACCCGGCCTTGAAAATCATGGTTTCTGAAATACGCGTGGAAATCGTATGCGCCGTTTTCGAAAATGCCCATGGCGCATTTGTCCTTATTGTCCTTGCCGCCGGTGTACCCCAGGTTCTCGATCCTGCAGGCGCCGTTTGCGCTGATCCTGGCGTAGAAGCTGTTTTTGGCAAGGGGGCGTTCATTCAAAGATTCAACCTTTCCGCCTCCGGTCGCATTCCAGTACCGCAACCGGCCGTGGACGGGTTTCAAGGGCTTCTTGAAAAGGAAGGATTTGATTGATACCATCGCCCCTCCCTTTTCAAGGTACACGCCGTCGAAGGAATAATTGTTGACCATGTTGGCGTTCAAACCGCCGTCCACCGAGAAGTTGATGTCCTCCAAAAACAGCCCGAACAGCATGGGGCTCACGGGGTGCACGATATTCTTAAGGTCGATTTGCAGGGAAACGACCGTCTGATTTCCGTTCCTGACGATATCGTTTTCCTTCCTGTTTTTTCCGCAGCGGTTCAAAGAAAGAAGCAGGCAAAAAATGACGGCTGTTTTAAATGCCCTGGTAATCATTCTTTCATCTCCTTGACGTGGTTTGATGCGTTGCAATCGGCCCGGCGGCCGTTCGGGGCGTCCGCATGATTCATGGACTAAAGCGTCATTTGCCTTTTTAATTCTTTTGATTGAACAATTCGACGGCGGGGCACCCCAATTGCGCAAGAATGAACAGCCCGGCGACGCAAATGGATATGGACAGGGCGTTCGCCATGGCCATCATCCAGAACGGATATTTTTCGTATTGGGCCGGCATCTTCGATACCCTCCTCTTTTGATTGAGTCTGTCAGCGGGCAGAAAAGCCGGGGGAACGGGGCTTTGTATTTTGTCCCCGCGAAAGCCCCGTCTGTATGGGGGCTCGAAGCGATCCATTTATTGAGATTGCTTCGCCCGCCTCTGGCGGGCCTGCAAAGACATTCAGAATAAAACGGACCAATCAAATAGTGTGATCATCGTGTGCCGGCTTGAACCGGGAAATCCCGCGATTGAATTGTTTTTCGGTTTTTTAGCGCCACTGCCGCCCGCATGAAATGCAATTCGGCCGATGGACGCAGCGGCAATTCATTCCGCAGGGGGCGATGAGCCTGACGGTGAAAGCTTCCGTTTTTACGGCTCGTTCCGGTTTCATGGCCGCGTCACTCCATCACCTCGAGGCCCCTCCCCTTGAGGTATTTCTTCAATTCCCCGATGCGGATGATCCTGTAGTGAAAAACCGAGGCGGCCAGCAGTATCTTAGCCCCTCCCTTCACGGCGGCATCATAAAAATGCTCCAATTTCCCCGCTCCTCCCGAAGCGACCACGGGCAACTGGACGGAATCTGAAATCGCCCTGGTGAATTCCAGATCGTACCCGTCCTGCGTTCCGTCGCCGTCCATGCTCGTCGGCAAAAGGACGCCCGCGCCGAGCTCCTGGCATCTTTTAGCCCATACGACGGAGTCCTGAGCGATCGGTTGGGTGCCGCCGCGGACCACCAGTTCGAATCCCGACGGCATTTCCGGGTTCCTTTTGCCGTCGATGGCGATGGTGATCCTGTCCGACCCGAACCGGTCCGCGGCCTTTCCGACCAGTCCGGGGTCGGCGATCGCGGCGCTGTTCATCGACACCTTGCCCGCGCCCGCTTCCAAAACCATTTCGATGTCTTCAAGGGATGCGATGCCGCCGCCCACGGTCAGGGGGATATCGATGACGGACGAAACGCTTTTGACCCATTCGAGCCGCGTACCCCGGTTTTCAAGCGTGGCCGCGATGTCGAGCATGGCCAGTTCGTCCGCGCCTTCATCCTGGTAAAACGACGCGTTCGCGACGGGGTCCCCCGCGTCCCTGATGTCCTTGAAGTGGATACCCTTCACCACGCGGCCGTCTTTCATGTCGAGGCATGGCATGATTTTGATGATACCCATCGTTTCTCCCGGTGATGGTGTTCATATGGTCAAAATGACCGCGCGGCCTGGGCCGCGCCATCCCTGCTTCAGCCGTCCGAACCTTCGCCGAACGCCCGGCCGGCGCACATATCCGTTCACTTCATTTTTTTGTCTTTTGGCCGATCAGAAAACCAGTCGCAATTCCGAGAACAATACCGCATCCTACTCCAGCGGCGATTTTGCGCATTCCCACGCCGATTCCCATGCCGATTCCCGCACCGATTGCCAGGACGAGCGCGGTTACAATCGGGAGCGGGTTTGAATTATTCGATTTTTGTGACTTTTCGGAATTTGATTCATTACTCATTATGGCCTCCAAAGATCAATATCATAACGCCGCCTGACATGGCCCAACACGGGGGGACAACGCCGGCCTGCGGCTTGCCCGCCTCCCGGGAAGGGTTCATCAAACAAGGCGCCTTCCCGTGGACGGCCGTGCACCCATTTCATATTTTATACAGGATTCTTCCGTTGTCTTCAGTGATCAGTTTTGAGGCAAAGAGCTGCTCGATGATTAGATCGATCTTCTCTTCGCCGTGCTGTTTTCCGATCAACGCTTTCAAATGCTGCTTCAAGGTTTTTTTGTTCCTGGGCCGCCTGCCTTTTTCGATTTTTCTCAAATTTTGAACCGCTCTTTCATATTCCCTGTCCGGCTCTTTGGATCTCTTGATTGATTCGATTTCCGATATGCTGCCGATCCTTTTACACTTCACTTTTCCCTTTGCGATATGTTTTATCAGAGGGTCAAATCCCTTGTCCCTGGATAATATAAAGTACTCATCATTGGGATTCCCGGCCGTCTGGGCGCCGAGATAATAGGCGATGTGAAAATCAAGCGCATTGGGCCCGTTTCCATCGATCCTGATCCAGTCCAGCTTATTGCCCAGGCGCTGAGCCGAACTGACCAGATCAATGGGTATCTTGCTTTGAGAGCTCCCGGTGAAAATGCACACCTTGCAGTCCATCCGTTCCATCTGTATCAGGTTGATTCCCTGCACGTTCTCGTAATCGATCAACAGTACCTTGCCCATATAACCGTCCTTTCATGCGTTGTTCTTCTCCGTTCAGGCAGAATATCATTCGAAAAAACTTTCTCGGTTTTCTTGCCAATGCAGTTCTTTGGGATCGTGCCCTATGGTTCTTTAAAAGACTATCCATGGCGCGCCGGCGATCGGCTACTGTTTCATATCCGCCTTCAGCCTGATTAAAAACACGTCATGCATCCCTTTTAATTCAGAGAATAGATTTGCCCCCGTATATCCCGTATGATATATGGAGCCTTGCCGATTGCAGCAAACGCCCTTGCCGCATGTTCCGCGCCCGCCCTGCGCGATAAAATTTCTGCTCCATAAAAGCAGGCCGTCTTCATCGTACATCCTGCAAAAGGACCGGCACTTGGGGTTATTCATGCAACCGCTTACGACGACTCCTCTATCCCGGATGACGGCAAGACCGTTGATGCCGTCCCAGTTCTCCGTGCCGAATTGTTCCGTCCAGATTATTTCTCCCTTGTCATTCCATTTTTGAAGGAAGCAATCGCCGTTCAGCTTTTGTTTTGGCGTTAAAACCCAATCCGTGCTGCCTGAAATATAGATATTGTTTTTAATATCCGTTTTGATTTCAACGGCACAATCAAATTTTTCCGTCCCGGATTGGTTGATCTTTAGTTGTTTAAGGTCTTTTGAAAATATCCCCCAGAATAGATCGGATTTTCCGGCATTTTCACCCGCCATATTTCCTTCGGTCGTGCCGCATACATAAATTTTGGAATCCATTCCTATTGTGATTCCATATCCCTGATCATCGGCAGAGGTGCCGAATTGCATCACATTCAATTGGTTTCCTTCATTGTCCAGATGAAGAAGAAAGCAATCCGTTTTTCCTTTGGAGCGGCCGGCCATGACGCCGCCGGTCGATCCAATGACATAAATATCCCCATTGGCGCCGGCGGCGATGTTTCCTCCCGTATCTGCGCTGCCGGTGCCGTATTGTTTTTGCCAGACAATTTCTCCGTTGTTATTTATCTTTACAATCATCACATCCATATCAGTGATTGATGTGCCTTCAACATCAACTCCTGCGTACCCCGTAAGAAAAAGATTCCCCGATCCATCC
>JBFZEN010000018.1:0-3749 GCA_041306805.1 bacterium | reverse complement strand
CGCAGGCGAATCCGTCGGTCGCCAAGGTGGACATCACGGTGCATCCCCAGTTCAGGGCCCAGTTCGGGAATTACGTCAATACCGTGGAATCGCAGGTCAATCTGGCGCCGGCCGTTTCCACGACTTTATGGAAGGGCATGTCTCTCTCGGCGCAATGGGTTTTTCCCCTGCAGAATGAGCTGGGGTACGAGGGCGATTTTGCGAGGCCGGGTCTTTTAACGTTAAACCAGACGGTCCGCCTGCCGTACAGCACATTTCTTTCCGGTACGGCGGGTTATTTTACCGAGCACCGGTATGGCGCAGATCTGGAAGCAAAAAAGTTTTGGCGGAACGGAAGATGGGCGGCGGGCGCCAACGTCGGATATACGGGTCAGGCGGTCTATTTGAAAGGGACGTGGTACTGGTCAGACATGGACACCTGGACCGGTTTTTTCTATGGCGAATACCGTGTTCCGAAAATCGATTTTACCGCCAAGGCCACCTATGGCTCATTCATTTACCGCGACAGCGGATTCCGATTCGATGTGGCCAGACAATTCGGCGAGGTGACGGTTGGATTTTTCACCCTTAAAACCACAGACGGCAAAAACGGCGGATTTTCCATTTCAGTCCCCATTTTCCCGCCGAAACGCCTGCGCCCGGCCAGGATACGCTTCAGCCCGGCCCCGCAGGTTCCGTGGTCCTACCGGTACAGCGGTTTCACCGACGCCGGCATTCAATACGCGACGGGCAACAGCGTGGATGAATTCATCAGGAACTTCAATCCCGATTTTATACAGAATCAATTCAAGGGGTATTCATTAGACACGAGGGGTGGCAAATGAAAGCGATGAAGAAAAATCTGGCCTGGCCTTTAATCCTGTTGATCGGATTGGCGGGTCTTTCCATTCACTGCGGAAGCAAGAAGGTGAATCCGATCGCACCCGCCCAGCTGGAGAAGACGCTGCGTCTTTACGGCACCAGCGGCGCGACAAGAACCATCACGGGATTGATCCATGACTTCAAGACCGGGCTTGCCATATCCAATGCCACGGTCACGGTCATCGATACCGCGGATGGAGTGGCCGTGGTTGTCGCATCCGGATCCACGGATGCGACGGGCAAGTACGAAATTCCGGGCGTCCCCATCGCCACTCTGCTGGTTTACATATCGAAGGCCGGGTATATCGATGCGACCATCACCGCTTTTGTCATGGACTACTATTGGAGAGTGCACATCAAGACGACCTTCCTGCTTCCTGTCCTGTCGCAGAACGTCATCGGGCCGTCCGGCGGCCTGATCCAGGATAAGGACGAGGAAGGCGACGTCATCATGCTGGCTATTCCGTCCGGAGCGCTGAATTCGGACGTGGCCGTCACCCTGACGCACCTGCAGGGAAGGGATATTCCCTCCACGCCGCCCGAGGGGCGTCTTTCTTTCGCGACAGCCCATGTGGGGCCCGACGGAATGGTGTTACAGAAGCCCGCGACGTTGACATTTCCCCTTCCCCGGTCGATGAATCCGGGAGCCACGATGCCGCTTTATTCGCCGAACCTGTCCAGCCCCGTCTACTGGCAGGATGCGGGAATTAGCGCCACAGTCGATCCGGGCGGCACCACCGCCAGCGCGCCCGTCACCCGGGCGGCCCTGTATTCTCTCATGCCGGCCGTGCAGATCATCGAAACCGTGGTCGATACACTGTGGGAACAGATCAAGATGCTGCCCAGCGCGAGCGGTTTCTTTACCGTGACCTATAAAAACCAATACAACAACACGGCCCCTGAATACGTCCAATTCCCCGACGGGGCCGCGGGGATCAAGCATTCCACGCTCATTTACATGTTTGAACAGGTCCACGGGGTTCCCTTCACCGAACCGGAAACTGAAACCGTCTTTTATGAATCTCCGACGGGATTCTACCCCTACCAGCTCATCCGGGTCCTGGACATCCATGAGGAAATGACATTGCCCGATCCAGCCGCCGTCGTGATCGCGGACAAATACATCAAACGTCCCACGGTCCGGTTCGTGCCTCACGACCAGGGGTGCGGATTTTAACGATAAGGCTATGATGCATCGGTTCCGATTGACATGCGGCCGTTTTTTTAAGGCCTTAAATGGAAATGGAGGCAGGTGGGCGCTGGGCACCCTGCTGTTTCTATCCGCATGGACGGAGGGTGCGGCTCAATCGCTCAACGGTACGACGGGCCTGATCACCGTTCCAACGGCCGTTCTGGCGGGGGACGGGGAAGTGCTGCTGGGGATGAGCATCGGCAACAAGAAATACAATGTGAGGAACCCCCGGTTTCACGAACATTCCTATTTCATCACCATGGGGTATCTTCCATTTCTGGAGGTGTCGCTGCGGCTGCACAGGCATTATCGTTTTTCACGGACCGACAGCGATGCAACCGGCCAGGGCATCGGAGACCGCATGGCATGCGTCCGGCTGAGGTTGCTGAAGGAAAATGGATACGTACCTTCCATTGTTCTGGGAGCCCATGATTTTTATTCGGCGTTCAATCAATCGGACGAGGTGGTGTTCAACAATGCACTCTACCTTGCGGCTTCGAAAAATATCCGGCTTCCGGATTTTCCTGTACGATTCGGTCTGCACGCGGGTTACGGATCGGACATGATGGAGGCGAAACACCATGAATTCGTCGGATTTTTCGGAGGGATCTCGATGGAAGCCGGCTCCTGGATGACGTTGATGACCGAGTACGACACGGAGAAATTCAACGGCGGTGTCGCTTTCCATTTTTTAAGGCACATCCAGGTCCTGGCGGCCCTGAAAAATTTTGACACGTTTGCCGGCAGTCTGAGTTGTTCATTCGGGCTTCATTAGATGTCCACTATACGAATATACGTAAACAGCAGGAGGGATTCATGTCGATCAGAGGCTTAAGGATAGCCTGTATCAACGGGATTTTCATTCTGGCATTTGCCTGTTTTGCCGGAAATCAAAGCGCGCTGTTCGCCAACGAGGCGGGCATCGGCATTTTCAAATCTGCTTCCATGGAAAAATTCCCGGTGGCCGCCTACAATTTCAAGGACGATGAGTTTCTCGTGGTCGGCCTGTTGAGCGACAGCCTTCTCGGGACCGAGGATGTGTACGGCCAATTTGTCAAGCCCGACGGCTCTCTCAGGGGAGGCCCCTTCCCGATCTGCATCCATCCGGCCGACCAGTCGTGCCCGGACGTGGCCTACGGCACGGACAACGAGTTCATCGTCGTCTGGTGCGATTTCCGGGCGCCCGGCGGGGATATTTACGCCGCAAGGCTCGATGCTTCGGGCCGGAAAATGAAGAATATCAAAACCCTTGAGGACACCACGTTCACCCTATGCACCCAGGACAGCGGGCAGATCAATCCCCGCATCGCGCACAACCCGGTGGACAACAATTACCTGGTGGTGTGGAGGGATTATCGGAATTCGTTCATCCACCTGTTTCAGAAACCCTCTTTTTTGCCGTCCTCGAATCTCGATCTGTACGGCGAACGCCTGAATCCCCAGGGCCTGGCCATGGCTCCGGGCGATCCAAACAATGACAAGACGAATTATCCCGTTGCGGTCGACCGTTCGTACGACGAGTTTTACCAGGACGTCGTATACTGCGGCGGAGGCAGCCGGCCGGACGAGTGGCTGGTGGTTTTCGTCAAATACAGCCTCGAATACCAGCTGCCGGCGTCCGAGCTGGTTCACGGCGTCCGGATAGACGGCAAAACAGGGAATTGGATTGACACCTGGGGCAATGCCATGGTTCCGA
>JBFZEN010000017.1:0-9347 GCA_041306805.1 bacterium | reverse complement strand
TCCGTGGTCCAGTACCCGAACGAGAGCACGAATCCGAGGCCGAGCACGATGCCCGGCCAGGTCACCTCCATGCCGTTGTTCGCGGCGCCGGTGGAGGTGGACCACAAGGCGCTCATGGATTCAGGCAACCGGTTGAATATCTCCTGCCAGCTTCCGATCTCCACCACCCCGAGAATGGTGACAAGAAAGAGCCCGAACCAGATGAGAAAGAACTGGACGATCTCCGTGAATATCGCAGACATGAGCCCGCCCAGGGTTACGTACACGGCCACGGTGACGGCCGACACCCACATCGACACGTCCCAGTTCCATCCGAGGAACGTGCGCAGCACCAGGGCCATGGCGTAAAGGTTGATGCCCGACATGAGCAGGGTCATGATCGCAAAGGCGATCGCGTTCAGCACGCGCGTCTTCTCATCGAATCTCAATTTGAGATAGCCGGGTATCGAATGGATGCGGCTGGAATAATAGAACGGCATCATGTAGATGGCCAGAAACACCATTGCGGGAATGGCGCCGATCCAGTAAAAATGCGCCACGAACATGCCGTACTTGAAGGTGTTGCCCGTCATACCCAGAAGTTCGAGCGCGCCCATGTTGGCCGACAGAAAGGCCAGACCGGCCACCCATGCGCTGTTCTTCCGGCCGGCGATGAAAAAATCTTCGCCGGTTTTTGTGAACCGTTTCAGATACACCCCGATGCCCAGCACGAAGGCGAAATAGAGGGCGATCACGACCCAGTCCACCCATGAAATCTCAAGCGTCATGTTTTCCTCCTCTTTCCGTTAACCGGTTCCCCTAAAAAAAAAGCGGGGAAAACGCCGTTTCCCCGCCGCCTGTATTTCAATTCATGGAACTGCCTGTGTCGCCATGAATACAAATTCACTTGGTGGCCAGCGACGCGACCATCTTTTCGAGGGCCGGAGCATAATCGGCCTTCATGGGTTTGTAGTAGTTCGAGATGACCCGGTAAATCTTGTCGTTTTTCACGGCGAAATAGACCCGGCTCTGCACATTCGCCGCCGGGCTGTAATTCAGGAACAGGGCCTTGTTGCCGTCAATCGTGGTTTCACCGCGCGACTGTTCCTTGTACAATTTGGCGTTTTGTGCGAGAACCTTATCGACCGTGAGCCCCTTGGCCGGCATGATGTCGACGCGCAGGTTGCTGTCGGCCCGATACAGCTTGACCTCCATGGAAAATTCGATCGGCGGCTTGGCCGTCAGAACGTCAGGTGAAAAATTGTCGGGGTATGAAATTTTGACGAAATTGTTTTCAAATTGGCCGTACGTCTTGGAGGGTTTGGACTCATCTTCCACCTGGGCTTTGGTCTTGGCTGCGGGCAGATGTATCGTGGCCAGCAGGGTATCGAACACCGACCGGCACTCGGTGAACAGTTTATTGAACCCCTCATAACGCACCGAGTACGTGAACGAATCTTTCACCGCCTGCACCTGAAGGCCTTCCACCTTGGTTTTCGCGTCGATGACGCCGCTGTAATGGAGCAGCGTGCCTGGAATGCCGCCCAGCGCCTGGGCTTTCACCTCGCTGATGTCGAATCCGTTGGCCGACAGGTCACTCTGCCTGTCGTTGACGATTTTGTCGAGGTTTTTCAGCGTGTCCATTTTCTCGTATGTGACGACCAGCATGGCGCCGTCTTTTCCTTCGGGAGAATACGTATAGAATTTGTTCTGCGCCTCGGGTGATGAATAGACATAGATTTTCCCCGGCTCGGCGGACTTCTGCCATCCCGTCGGATAGGCGAACTTAATATACTCATCCTCATATTTGTTGAAGGCCGTAACCGGGGCCTGGTCCGATTTTTTTCCGCATCCTGACCACACGATGAGCGCAGCTCCGATGATCCACAACGCTTTCTTCATAAATGGCTCCTCTCCTCTTAAAACAGGTCCAGAATCTTGATGCCCTTGATGGCGTCCTGGTTTTTCGGGTCGATTTTGAGCACCCTTTCGAATTCCCTCCGCGCCTCGTCCTTCCGGTCCATGGCGGCGTAGGTCTGGGCGCGGTAGATCAACAGGTTGAGGTCTTTGGGATCGAGCGCTACGGCTTTATCGAGAAATCCCACCGCTTCGCCCCACCTTTTGTCTGACAGATGGGTAAGCGCGATGTATTTGTATGAATCGGCGAGTTCCCTTCTGTAGCGCGTTTTGGCCGTGTCAACAAGCTGGATGACGGTCTCATACGATTGTTTCGCTTCCGCAACCGACTTCAGCTGCGAGTAACAGATGCCCAGGTGGTAAAATCCGTTGATGTATTTCGGATTCCTGGTGACGGCCTTCCGCAGCACGTTCTTGGCCGATTCCCAGTTGCCCAGCTGTTCCATGCACAGCGCATAATTCACGTACGCGGCATCGATGCGTGTGGAATCGATGGACATCCATTTTTCAAACATCGAAGCGGCTTTGCCCCATTTCTTCAGGTTCATGTAGGCCGAGCCCAGGTCCACGAACAGGTCGGTCTGGGTCGTGTCCATGGCCAGTGATTTTTCCATGAGAGCCGCCGCGAGCGAATCCTTCTTCAGGTTGAGCAACGATTTGCCCAGGTACTTGATGTCTTCGCTCTTCAGGGGTTCTATTTTTTCTAGGGCGCGGTACTGACCTGCCGATTCGTTGTATTTGCGTATCGTGTACCCGCTCTTCCCCGCCAAACGGATGGCCTTTGTCAGTTTGGGTTCGGTTTTGAGTATGGCCTCGGCCGTCTGGTATCCGATTTCCCCCCCGGCCCGCCTGCCGTTCTCCACGGCGTCGACGAACACCCTCCACGCCGACGTGTCCGCCGGATTCTTCTGGATGTACGGCGAGAGAATGCGCGCGGAATTGGGGTACTGCGTGGCCGCGTAGTAGAGGTTGCCCAGTTCGAGCCTGACTGTGTCGTTCTCGGGATGGAGGTCCAGGATGCGGTTGTACGTATGCGCGGCTTCGGTATACCGCCGCTCCATTTTCAGGGCCTGCGACAGCTTGTACAACAGCTCTTCTTTGGTGGAATCGAGCTGAATGGCCTCCTCGTAGTTCATGATGGCGATCGCGTACCCCTGGAGCTTGACGTAGACGTCTCCCAATCCTTCGTAGGCGAGGGCGTGCTTCGGATCCGTCTCCTTGGCCATTGAAAAATCGACGATGGCCTTGTCCGTCGAATCGTGCTTCATGTGGACGAAACCGCGGTGGGTCAGAAGGGTCGCGTTGTTCTTCATCGATTTGAGGCCCTTGCGCAAAACGGCGTAGGCTTCGGGGCTTTTTTTGTTCGCCAGATACGCGTCGGTCAGGAGAACCAGCGCCTCCGGATTCTTGCCGTTCTTGTCGACGGCGATCTTGGCGGCCCATTCGGCCGAATCGATCTTGCCGACGGCCAGGTACGACCTGGCCAGAAGAACCATGGCGTCGACATATTTGACGTCCACCGGTGCGATCGACCTGAAAACGGCGATCGCCTCCTCCGGTTTGCCCGATTTCAGAAGCTCCCTTCCCGATTCCAGTTTGTCCTGGCCGTGCACCGCCGCTGTTCCGGCAAGTGCCAGAACCAGGAACCAAGCCACGCGTTTTTTCATGATGATCTCCATGCTACTGTGTGATCTCATCTTCCGTAAGCTGCACAAGCCGAATTTGCACGTGCTTGGGAACCAGATCCCGCTTCAAAAACACCTTTTGCCCGGGCGTGCTGGAGACGAACGTGATGAATCCGGCGGCCAGGGGTGAACGGTCCAGGTTCCGAATCATGGTCAACGGATAGTGAAGAGGGTATTTTTTCAGGTACACGTTGGCCTGATGCAGGGGAAAATCGGTCATCCGGTTCGTGGCCGTATCGATGCCGGCGATGGCCAGTGTTTTCACCTTGCCGGAAAACCGCACGGCGGAAGAGGACGAAGCCGTATCCTTGAGACAGGCCAGAGACAACAAGCCGATCGCGTTGGCGCGTTTGGCAACCTGCTCGAACAGGCTGTCCTGATTCGCCGCGAGCACGGACAGGTCGATGTCCTGATCAAGCTTGAAGAACGTGTCCTTCAGAAGCTCATAGCTGCCTGAATTCCGCCCCGTCATCACCAGGGCAATGGAGCCCGACAGCCCCGACTTCGGGAGCTGATTCCACCGGCTCAGGGAACCGGTCAGGATACGCTGCAGCGTTTCCATGGAGACGGATTTGAGGTCGTTCACCGGGCTGGCCACGACGGCCAGTGCGTCTTCGGCCACGGTGTATTCCTCGATTTTCATGCCGGCCTTTTCGGCCACGGCGCGTTCTTCGGCGTTCAGCCCCCTGTCGACGGCCACCACCTTGACGCTGTCGTTGAGCAGGCTGACCACGGCTTCGCGCGTCGAAGCGGCCAGCACCCGGATGTGCGCCTTTTCATAATAGTGCGTGAACTCGGACGCCTCGGCTTCAAACAGGCTCTTGTACGGTTCCGAAACGATGCAGGTGATGCTTCCGGAGGTGATGGTTTCCCTGGGGGGCTTCTTTCCGCCGCCGCACCCGCCGAAGCCGACTGTCGCGGCCAGCACGGCCAGCAGCATTCGTTCCCTGCCTCGGTCCGACGGCAGGGTTTTGACCGAAACCCGTGACAGCTTGTACCCCCCGTACAATACCAGGAAAATCCCGAATACCACGCGAAGGCCCGGGTTGCCGGTTTTCATGGGGAGCCAGCCGGCCAGAATTGCGATGCCGAGGCCCGCAAACGCAATGCCCACGGCGTATTTGATCATTTTGTTCAAATCAACTGTCTTCATCATTCATCCTCGACTGCGTGAACCGCCGGGATATGCCGCATCTATCGATTCCCTGTCGGACCACAGTCTTCGTTTTTCCACCGTCGTCTCCGTCATGCTTCGGTATTCAATAATACCACAGAGATCACCAGATCAATGATGCCACGGACCTGGTGATCTCTGTTATTCTTTTAAAAAACGGATTATTTCAGTTCGAACGAAAAAGGCACGGAAATCCAGACCGAAACCGGACCGTTTTTCATCATGGCCGGCGTGAACAGGTACTGTTTCGCCGCGTCGATGACAGACTGGTTGAAAATTTCGGAATCGCTCTTGACGATCTTGACGTCGCGGACCTTTCCCTGTTTGTCGACCCACAGGTAGGCGATCACCTTTCCCGTGAGGCCCGCTTTTTGGGCGATTTCGGGATATGCCGGTTCAACCTTTTTCACGCACACCGGTTCCTTTTCGAAGGGAACGAATGCCGGCGGCGGTTCCTCGACTTCCACGTCCTGTTCGATCTGGGTGCCAGTCCCCGCGCCGGCCGCGTCGGTGACGGGGCCGACCGAGCTCAGCTCGGTCTGGGAGGCGAACTGCTGTTCGGGATTCACCTCGGCATCCGGCACGGGCACGGGAATGCCGATGCTGGGTTTGGCCACGGGGCCGGAAACGGACACCGACGGAGCCACGTCCCTGGCGGAGATCGACGGCGGGGGGCCCAGTTCGCTGTATTTGACGATTTTGATCACGCGCGTCGGGGGAGGCCCTTCCTGGTGCGTGCTCACATAGCTGACGCCCCAGTACAGGCCGATCAGCGACAGGTGGAGCGCCGCGGCGGTGATAATGCCGATCCGGGCGTACTTCTGAAGCGCTTGCTTCAGTTCGGTTGCGCCGGGAGGCAGATTCGGTAACACGTATGCAGCCATTTTTTCAACTCCTCTACATGCCGCGTAATTTGCGGACAACCGCCTTGTCTTTATCGGTGTACGGGGCAAGGCTGAAACGGGTGATGTCGGCCAGGTTGATTTCGTCCATGACATCGACCATCTGGGAGAAAGAGCCTTCGCGCTCGACCTTCACCAGAACGATGAGCCCGGGAATGGCGCTCTTCTTCTCCTGAAACAGCGGCCGGACGTCCTTGAACGTGATGGCCTGGGCATCTTCAATCCCCATATTATAGACGATGGTGCTGTCGGCCAGGACGCGCAGGGTCATCAATTCCGACATCTTGACCTCGACGCTGATATTGCTGTCGGGAGGGATGTTGATTTCCATCGTCTGCGGCAGCTTGAACACCGTGGTGAGCATGAAGAAGGTGAGCAGCAACATGATCACGTCCACCATGGGCGTCATGTCGATGCGGACGTTGACGCGCTTTTTCGCTTTGCGTTTTTGGCCCTTTTTCTTTTTCCCCGAGCCCGGGGCGGCTAAATCTGCACCAGCCATGGTTTAGATCTCCAAACTTAGGATTCTTCCAACATGGTCACCAGGCTGAAGCGGGTGATCTTGACCTTCTGCAGCAAATTGATGACGTCCTCGATCTGTCCGAATTCGGTGTCTTTGTCGCTCCGGACCACCGTCCTCAATTTGGGGTTGGCCACGCGCGCCTTGATCATCAGATCGGCGAGCGTATTCTTGTCGGGTATCTGGATCCCCAGCTTCAGCTTGTTTTCTTCGCCAAACAATTTGGCGCGAAGGTTTTGCGAATCCAGCTCCATGTACAGCTGGTTGTCCTTCGTTACCACGATCGTCATGACATCCGATTCCGGCAGTTTGATCGCCGAATGGGACACGGGGAGCGTGACTTCAGCCACCACATCGGGTTTGAATTGTGTGGTCAGCATGAAGAATGTTAGGAGCAGCATGATCACGTCCACCATGGGCGTCATGTCGATGTGGATGTTGACACGAGCCTTTTTTCTTATCATGGGTGTCGCCTCGGTTTGGGGTTAACGACGGCCCGACTGTTTTTCGGCCAGTGTCTGGACAATGGAATAGGTCGCTTCGTCGATCATGTAGGTGAAGTTGTCGATCCGGGCGACGAAGTAGTTGTAGGCGATGATGCCCATGATGGCGCAGATGAGGCCGCCGGCCGTGTTGATGAGCGCTTCCGAAATACCCTGGGACAGCGCAACCGCGTCCGTGGTGCCGGCGTGGGCCAGCGCCTGGAACGAACGGATCATGCCGAGCACGGTTCCGGTGAGGCCGACGAGCACCGAGATGGAGGCGATGGTCGAAACGGCCACGAGGTTCTTCTCGAGCAGCGGCACTTCGAGCATCATGGCTTCTTCGATCGCGTGCTGGATTTCTTCCATGGTTTCTTTGGGATTTTTGTGGGCGCCCGAGGCCTTCAGCACTTTGTAGCGTTCGAAACCGGCGCGCAGAATCGACGCGGCCGAACCCCTCTGCTTGTCGCAGGCGTCGATGGCTTTGTCGATGTCTTCACTCTTGGTGTACTGGGTGATGCTGCGGAGAAAGGTCACCAGCGAGCCGCGGCCCTTGGCCTTGTTCAGGGCCAGAAGGCGCTCGATGATGAATGTGACCACCATCAGGGACAGCATGATGAGAATGACAACCAGCGGACCGCCGGCCCGGATGTATTCGGGCAGCAACGAGAAAACCACGAGCGCGACGACGAAGGCCGCGACAAGCAAGATTCCCATGAATAGACCCTGTTTCATTGTAGAGCTCTCCTTAGGTTTGGTGAAGTGTTATTGGATTGAACCGTTGACGTTCTCAGGAAAATTTCTTCACGGCGTCTTCCCTGGTCTCCTCGACTTCGAAAACGCTGATCAGCTTGGTGATGACGAAGGTATTCTGTATGCTCTTGCCCATGGCGCACAGCTTGATCTTGCCCTGGCTCTTGGCGTACATGGTCAGCACGCTGACCAGAGAGCCTATGCCCATGCTGTTGAGGTAGTTCACGCCGCCAAGATCGATAACGAGCTTGCGGTTGCCCTGCTCAAACAGATCCGTTGCCGCGGTCTTGAGTTCACTGGTTTCGTTTCCGCCGACAAAGGAACCCTTGAGTTCCAGAATGGCAACATCTAAATTATTCAAAGTCATGGCCTTAACAGCCATGGCGGCCTCCTTGGTTTGGTCTCTTTTATCGAAGAAAGTATAAACAAAACACATGCCATGTTGAGATCAGTCCAATCGCGTGAGTAATAAGCTACAAAATAACATGTCATTAAGCAAATATAGAGGACGGCAAAAAATGAACAATTGATCAAATCTCTCTTGCAGAATACAAGAAGAATTGAGGCTATGCCGAACAGTGCGATTGAAAATAAATATAATTAATATTTTATCTCATCTTGCACAATGCACGACCGTGGTGGATTTCAGCGGCAATTGAACACGGATTGAACGGATACAGCGGATTAATTCAATTTAAAAACAAACGGCACGGCCACCCATACCGCCACCGGACCCTGGTTCATCATGGCCGGTTCGAACACGTACTGGCTCGCCGCATCGATCACCGCCTGGTTGAACATCTCCGATGTGCTCTCGACGATGCGGACTTCGTGCACTCTGCCTTTTTTATCGATCCAAAGATTTGCCACGACTTTGCCCGGCAATCCTGCGGCCCTGGCCACTTCAGGATAAACCGGGTTCACTCTATTAACGAGGACAGGTTGCCTTTCCACCGGTATGAACGGCGGGGGTTCCATTTCAATCATGAGGGTGTCGGGCGCGTACACGCCCCCGCTCTCGCCCGTTCCGTCTCCAGGGCCGTCGCCGCGGTACGTATCTCCCTGTGAAGCGAAAACGACCTTGGGATCAACCTGCTCGTCGATCACAGGAACGGGATTGGCGAGTACGGAATTGGCTGTGCCGCCGCCTGTTCCCCGGGGGGAAGATATCACAATCCAGGCATCAATGGGAGGCTGGGGAATGAATTCCGTCCGGCCCTCCGTGGGGGGCATGGGAACGCGAGGTTTCACCAACGGTTCGGTTTCTCCCCCGTGAAAATTCCCAACCCAGTAGTAGACTCCGATCAGAAGAAAATGAATGCCCGCGGCAATGGCCACCGCGATGGAAAGGTATTTCTGCAGAACCCGTTTGAGTTCCGCGGCCCCGTAAGAAGGCGCTCCGAGAACGATGCTATGCGTTTTCATGGCTGTTTCCTCCTTCTACTCGTAATCCATGAATAGGGAAGGACAAAAGCTGTGCCACCGGCCGGGGATAAAAAGTGACCCGTTCCATTTGCAGGATAAACAGTAACCTGCTGGACTGCGGTCTAGTATACGTCAAACAGGAATGGATAGGACGGCGTTGCAATTGACAATATATAATAGAAGAGAAAGGGATTTGTAACGTGATATTGTAATATTTTCAAATAATTCGAAGATCATGCACTCTGCACGAAAAAATTGCTTTTTAATAAATCACAGATTTTTTCCATTCATATTTAATTAAATTGCATATTATGTCCACATTAAAAACCTACATGAGTTAATCTAAATTACATGGAAACCAATACACTTCAGATATTCGAATGTCGGATTATAATAACTAGGATTCCGCGTTGGGTCGGATTTATCCCCTTGTGGAACTACAATGACCATGCCCTGTCGGGCACGGGTTAATAGAACACGATATGCATTTTTTAAATATTTCTGTCTTTC
>JBFZEN010000016.1:0-4234 GCA_041306805.1 bacterium | reverse complement strand
AATCATTCTGGGGCGAATCGTTCTTTGAATCGAACGACAAGCTGGTTTCGGCCGTGGCAGCCGGTAAAAATTCAGTTTCCATTTCGTACACTTCCAGCGGAGCCAATGCGAACGCCTATCTCGACTGGTTTGAAATCGAATACCAGAGGTCGCTCAACGCTTCAGGGGGCAGGCTGCTGTTTTATTCGCCCGTCGCTTCAGGCGGCGCGGCCTACGCGCTTACGGGATTTTCAAGCGAACCGCTGGTTCTCGACGTCACTTCCTTTTCGGATGTCAAGAGAATTCCCGTCCGGAAGGAGGGAAGCGCATGGGTGGCGGCCGATCCCGTTTTTTCGTACGGACCCAAACAGTATTATGCCGCGCAGGAAAACGCGACCCTGGAACCGCAGGAAGGCCTTCAGAGGGACGGATTGTCAAACCTCAAGGATGCCGGAAACCGGGCCGATCTGCTCGTCATCACCCATGCGGACTTTATGGAGCCGGCGCAGCGCCTGAAAGCGTTCAAGGAAACCCAGGATTCCCTGGTCACCATCGTGGCCGACATCCAGGACGTCTACGACGAATTCAGCGCGGGACTGCCTGATCCCACGGCCATCCGCGACTTTGTCAGGCATGCGTTTCTGCAATGGTCCAGGCGTCCGTCCTTTCTGCTTCTGCTGGGGGACGGCGACTACGATTACCGGAACATCCTTTCGAACAACGATCAAAACTGGATTCCACCCTACGAAGCGGAAGGATTGTATGCCCCATACGGCAACAAGACGACGGATGACTGGTTTGCCTACGTATCAGGAAACGACACGCAGTTGGACCTGGCCGTGGGCCGGATTCCCGTCCAATCGAAAGAACAGGCCGATGTGGTGGTCGACAAACTGATCGCCTATCGGACCGATCCGGAGCGGGGGGACTGGAGAAGCCTCATCACCTTCATCGGAGACGATGAAAAAGCGGCTTATCCGGAAACCGACAATGAAATCAACCATATCCGCGCTTCGGAAGACGTCGCCGAAAATGTCGTTCCGTCGGGTTTCAACCTGCGGAAAATTTATCTCACCGAATACCCCGAGGAAATGCAGGTGGAGGGAAGGCGCAAACCCGGGGCGCATGAAGATCTGCTCGATCAAATCAACCGGGGCACTTTGGTTGTCAATTACATCGGACATGCGAACGAAGACGTCTGGGCGCACGAGAGAATTTTCAACCATGAAACCGACCTGCCCGTCCTGCGCAATGATAAACGCCTGCCCTTCATCTATGCCGCCACCTGTTCGTTCGCCTGGTTTGACGATCCCGACAAACAGAGTTTTTCGGAGGATTTGCTGGCGGCCGAAGACAAGGGCGCCGTCGGCCTGATCGCGGCTTCACGGGAATGCAGCGCGGGTTCCAATGAAGCGCTGAACCGGGAATTCATGAGAAATATTTTCGAATTTTCGAAGAGATACCGCATCGGCGAGGCATTGAGGCTGGCCAAAATAAGCACCTACGACGTATCGAACAATGAAATGTACCACATCATAGGCGATCCCACGCTCAGGCTGGCCTTTCCTTCCCGTAAAACGTCGTTCACGGAAATGCAGCCCGACAGCTTCAAGGCGCTTTCCCTCTGTTCATTCAAGGGAATCATCGAGAACGACAAGGCGGAACCCGCGGCGGTACAGGGAAAGGTGCTGCTCAAGGGGTTTGATTCCAAAAAGCCGGTGACATACACCACGCTGTGGGGCACGCGGTTGAATTACGTCCTGCCGGGAAATGTCCTTTTCAGGGGCGAGGCCGCGGTGCAGAACGGCCTGTTTGAGGCGGCATTCATCATTCCCAAGGAGATTTCGTACGGAAGCAGGTCGGCCAGGCTGTCCGTCTATTTCTGGAATTCCGAGGAGGACGGATACGGGGGCATGGACGGCATTCCCGTCGGGGGCACTGCGGGCATCGTGGATGATGAAGGTCCTGAAATCAGGATATCCTTTTCAGACATGGAAAACTTCATTTCGGGCGGCATGATCCATCCGGATCCCGAATTGATGATCGTCATCAGGGACGAAAAAACTGGCGTGAATCTGGCCGGGGAGATCGGACACACGCTGTCTCTGACCGTGGATGACCAGACCGCGAAAAACGTGACGGATTATTTTCAATACGACGAGGGCAGTTACATTCAGGGAACGATCCGATATTCCATGATCGACCTGTCTGAAGGGCAGCATGAAATCACTTTCAAGGCGTGGGACAACGCCAACAATTCCGCGGTTCAAACCCTGGCATTCCGAATCATTCCGCTCGAGGACCTTCGGCTTGAAAACGTCCTGAACTATCCCAATCCATTTTCCACGGCCACCCATTTCACGTTCCAGCTCAATCAATCAGCCGATATCCAAATCAAAATCTACACGGTCAACGGCCTGTTGATACGTAAACTGGATGGCATTACCGGGAATCCCGGATTCAACGCAGTCCCGTGGGACGGCCTGGACGAGGCCGGAGATACCATTGCAAACGGCGTTTATCTTTACAAGACGACCGCCTCGCTCAGGCTGGCAGACAAGACGGTCGAGAAATCGGAAATAGGCCGTCTGCTCATCATGCATTGATGATCTGAAATGTACAGCCAAACCGTAAAAGACCATTTTGCCAAACCGAGAAATACCGGCGAACTTGAAAAACCCGACGCGTCGGGAACAGGCAAAAATATGAGCGACGGCGACCAGGTTCAGCTGGAGTTCCGGATTCAGGACGGTGTGATTTTAGATGCAAGGATGAAAGTCATGGGCTGCGTCGCCGCCATCGCCTCGACGAGTATGCTCACGGAAATGGTCAAAGGCAAGACAGTCGAGGAAGCGCTGTCGCTTTCAAGGGAGAACCTGGTCGATCAGCTCGGCGGGTTGCCCGAGCATAAAATAAGATGCTCCTTGACGTGCATGGACGCACTCAAATCGGCCCTGGAAGGCTGGAAAGGTTGAGACCGAAGGGGAAGGAAGCCATGGAAGCGGACCGCTATAATACGGTTACGTCCGCCGCCGAAGGTGAAATCAAGGTCAAGGGATCGCGTTTTCTCTCGTTTGTCTCTCCCGTAAAAAACAGTGAAGAAGCAGAAATCCGAATCCGGTTCATTGCCCGGAAGCACCACGACGCTTCCCATGTGTGTTTTGCCTACCGGATCGAAGGCGGTATCTTCAGAATCAGCGACGCCGGTGAGCCCTCGGGTACGGCGGGAAAACCGATTTTGGATGTGATTGACGGTCATGGCCTTTGTTTCGTTCTCTGTGTGGTTGTCCGGTATTTCGGAGGCACCAAACTCGGCACGGGAGGGCTTGCACGGGCTTATGCCGGAGCCGCAAAAGAGGCAGTCGGCAGGGCAAAAACGACCGAAAAGTGGATAACCGTGTCCATGAAAACTGTTTTTGATCATAAATGGACCGGCCTGGTTCGATCTTTGCTGTCTAAATACGGTTGTTTCATCGAAAATACGGATTTTGGCGACGAGGCGACCATCGTTTTTTCGGTCCGGTCATCCCTGGCCGGCAGTTTGAAACAAGACATGGCGGATGCCACCAGCGGGCATGTCATTCCGCAGAACCTATTCTGATGCATATCCAGGCGACAATATACAAAAATGGCAGGCGGAGGGCGTATTATGGCCGATTGTACCAATAAAAAGGCCAATTTGAGCAGATGTAATTGCACGTACGAGCCCTGTTCGCGAAAGGGAACATGCTGCGAATGCATCGCCTACCATAAGAGATCCGGAGAACTGCCTGCCTGCTTTTTTTCCAAAGAAGCCGAAAGCACCTATGACAGGTCTATTTCTTTTTTTATTTCGTCCAGAAGATAAGTAGGTTATCGCATGCGTCTGGACAAGCACCCCATTCTCGCTTTTCAACGGGGAAAAACCGTCGGTTTTTCGTTCAACGGCAGACCCATACCCGCTTTTCAGGGAGAGACCGTCGCCGCTGCCCTGCATGCGGCCGGGATCATGGTTTTAAGCCACAGCCTCAAGAACCACCGGCCCAGGGGATTTTTCTGCGCAATTGGCAAATGTTCTTCGTGCATGGCCGAGGTCAACGGCGTTCCAAACGTCAAAACCTGCATGATTCCGGCCGAGGACGGCATGGTGGTGCGTTCGCAGACGGGCTGGGGGAGACTGGTCCAGAATGACGGAACCATCCCCGAATCGCTGCCTGAAGTGCCAGTTATCCGTACGGCCCTGGCCGTGGTCGGAGCGGGACCTGCCGGGCTTTCA
>JBFZEN010000015.1:0-8344 GCA_041306805.1 bacterium | reverse complement strand
TTTTTCAATTTTCAAAGCCGCATCGGTCATGCGGGGCCCATCTGTTTGACTCTCCTAAAGTTATATCGGTACATTCATGCATATAGATTCACATTACCATCAACAGATGTCTTCTATTTTTTCCTTTGACATTTAAAAAGGAAATCTTTAACTTATTTATCAATGCGGCAGAACTCAAGCCATTGCCTGTAAAAAATGAGCCGGACGTCGACTTGAACGCATCCGGTTTTTTATTGATTACAACCCATTGATTTCCAAGGAGAATCCTTCAAATGAAAATGACTGTCTGGATGAAGACGGCGTGCATCATGCTCATCGGCCTGATGATATCGGGAACGGGCTGCGGACCCGGCAAGACCTCCGTCACTTTGGCCGGTTCCACGGCGTTTCAGCCCTTCGCCGAAAAGCTGGCCGGGCAGTATATGGACGAGAATCCCGGTGTGAACATCACGGTGCAGGGGGGAGGTTCGGCCGTGGGCATTCAGTCGGCCCTGTCGGGCGCGGCCCAGATCGGCATGGCCGATCTGGTGGTGCTTCCGGAGGAGGCCAAGGCTCTGACTTCGGCGGTCGTGGCGCGTGACGGCATTTCAGTGGTGGTGCATCCGGCGAACCGCATCGACGGCCTGACAAGGGAACAGGTGAAGCAGATATTCAACGGCGCCGTCAGGAACTGGAAGGAAATCGGCGGATCCGACGGGGCGATCACCGTGGTGTCGCGCGAGGCGGGTTCGGGCACACGGTCCTCATTCGAGGAAATCGTGAAAGACATCCATCTCTTGACGGATGCCATCATTCAGGATTCAAACGGGACCATACGCGAAACCGTGGCCAACGATCCCAACGCCATAGGTTACCTGTCGCACGGCCTGCTGAACGAAAAAATCAAATCCCTGCGTGTGGACGGAGTCGACTGTTCTGTGAAGACCATCAAAAGCGGTGAATACCCGCTCGTCCGTCCCGTTTTTCTGCTGACCCGGGGCAAACCCGAAGGGGCCGCGGCCGAATTCATCGGCTACATGCTGTCCCCGGCCGGGCAGAAAACCATAGAAACCAGCGGATTGATCGGGGTGCAATAAACTTCGCCATGCGCCTGTTCGGTGAAAAAACGATGCAGAGGATTCTTCTGGCCGTCGCGTTTTCGGCCCTCTGCGGCCTGCTTTTGATCGCCCTCTTCATTTTCAAGGAGGGACTTCCTTTCATCCTGAAAATCGGGCTGCGCGACTTTTTATTCTCATCGGTCTGGGACCCGCAGGCCGGCCGATTCGGCATCTATCCCATGATCGTCGCGTCGGTATGGATCACGCTGGGAGCCATGGTCGTAGGCGCACCGCTGGGCATCGCGGGCGCCATTTTTCTGACCGAATTCGTACCGAAAAGCGTCATGCGCGTAGTCAAGCCCACGATAGAGCTTCTGGCCGGTATTCCCTCGGTGGTGTATGGTTTCATCGGCGTCATGGTGCTCGCCCCCCTGATCCGAATCCATTTCGGAGGGCCGGGGCTGTCCGTTCTGGCCGGTTCGGTGATTCTGGGCGTGATGGTTCTGCCCACCATCATCAGCATTTCCACGGACGTGATCGCGGCCGTGCCCCAGTCGTACCGCGAAGGCTCCCTGGCCCTGGGCGCCACGCGCTGGCAGACCGTCCACATGGTGGTGCTCAAAGCCGCGAAGTCCGGCATTCTGGCCAGCGTCATTCTGGGCATGGGGCGGGCCATCGGCGAAACCATGGCCGTCATCATGGTGGCGGGCAACGCCGTGAAGCTTCCCCATTCCATCTTCGATTCCGTCCGAACGCTGACTGCCAACATCGCCCTCGAGATGGGTTATGCCACGGGTATGCACCGGCAGGCCCTTTTTGCCACGGGTATCGTTCTTTTCGTGTTCATCATGGTGCTCAACTCCATTGCTTCCGTCGCCATCAAGCGCAGGGCCGGACGATCATGAGAATTCCCCCGCGCACGACCCAGGCCATGGCCGTGGCGACGCTGGGAGCCGCCACGATCCTCACTCTGGCCATTCTCGCCTTCATCATCATTTTCGTGCTCGAAAAGGGCATTCCCGTTCTTGACTGGCGTTTCCTTCTGACGGCACCGAAGGACATGGGCAAGGCCGGGGGCATCTTCCCGACTCTGGTCGCTTCGATTCTTCTGCCCCTGCTGGCCGTGACCGTGGCGTTGCCCCTCGGCGTGGGGACGGCCGTGTACCTGACGGAATACACCCGCGAAAGCGCGATCACGCGCGTGATCCGGTTCGGAACCGACTGCCTGGCCGGCATCCCTTCCATTATTTTCGGATTGTTCGGTTTCATCTTTTTCGTGACCATGCTGAAGATGGGCTGGTCCCTCATTTCAGGCGGCCTGACTCTGGCTTTCATGATTCTTCCGACCATCATCCGGACCAGCGAGGAGGCAATCAAGGCCGTACCCAATTCATACCGGGAGGTGAGTTTTTCGCTGGGGGCCACGCGCTGGCGCACCGTGGCCAAGGTGGTGCTTCCCAACGCCCTGCCCGGGATATTGACGGGGGTGATGCTGGGCATCGGGCGTTCCATCGGGGAGACGGCCGCGGTGATTTTCACGGCGGGTTCGTCGCTGCGCATGCCGCATTCGATATTCGATTCGGCGCGCACCATGTCCGTCCATTTCTACATTCTGGCGCGCGAAGGCATTTCGACCGAAAACGCCTACGGCACGGCGGCTGTTTTAATCCTTTCCGTCCTCATCGTCAACGCGACGGCTTACTGGCTCATGCACCGTTTCATGGCGAAAAAACATGGCTGATCCCGTTCAGACGCAATCGATCCGCTATTCCATCAGAAAGCTCAACGCCTATTTCGGGAAAAAGCAGGCGCTGCGCAACGTCGATTTCGACGTACGCTCGAATCAGATTCTGGGAGTGATCGGCCCGTCGGGATCTGGCAAAACCACGTTTCTGCGCGTGCTCAACCGGCTGAACGATCTGGTGCCCGGATTCAGGATAGAGGGCAAGGTGGAACTCGACGGCAGGGACATCCATGGTCCCGGTTACGACGTCATACGGCTCAGGCGCAAGGCGGGCATTGTGTTCGCGCTTCCCGTGGCCCTGCCCATGAGCATTTACGAAAACGTGGTCTACGGGCCGCGTGCCGGAGGCATGGGGCACAGGGACGACCTCGACGCCCTTGTCGAGAAAAGCCTGAAGTCCGCCTTTCTCTGGGAGGAGGTCAAGGACAGGCTGGACATGTCGGCCATGCGTCTCTCGGGGGGCCAGCAGCAGCGCCTCTCCCTGGCGCGGGTTCTGGCGCTCGAACCGGAATTCATTCTTCTCGACGAACCCTGTTCGGGGCTCGATCCCGTATCGACGGCCAAGATCGAGGACGCCATGGTGAACCTGAAGAGCCGCTACACCGTCGTTCTGGTCACCAACAACACCATGCAGGCCGCGCGCGTGGCCGACCAGACCGCCTTCTTTTTAATGGGGGAACTGGTGGAATCGGACACCACGAAGGTCATTTTTACAAAACCGAGGGATAAACGGACCAACGAATATATCACGGGAAGATTTGGATGAAGAGATCTCAGATCTCAGACCGCAGGACTTCGTTCAACGATTTCAGATTAATTATTGTGGTAGATCTGACATCTGAGATCTGCAATCGTTGATCTGATATCGAAAATCCGGAACCGGGTTCCCAGTGCCGATAACCGATAACCCATGACTCGTATTTATGCCCGATCCCATCATTGAAATTCAAAAGCTCGACTTGTTTTACGGCCATTTCCAGGCCCTGATTTCCGTTGACATGAAAATCAGGCGGAGGCACATCACGGCCCTGATCGGCCCGTCGGGCTGCGGAAAATCCACCTTGCTGCGCACACTGAACCGGATGAACGACCTCATCGCGGGCGTGCGCATTTGGGGGCGTATTCTGCTCGACGGGGCGGACGTGTACGGATCGGGCATGCGGGTCGAGGACTTGCGCAAAAAGGTGGGCATGGTGTTTCAGCGGCCCAACCCGTTTCCCCTCTCCGTGTTCGACAACGTGGCCTACGGCCTCCGCGTGGCCGGCCTGCGCGACGCGAAACGGCTCAGGGAAAAAGTCGAAGCCAGCCTTCGCGCCGCGTGGCTGTGGGAGAACGTCAAAGACCGGCTGTTCGCTTCCGCACTGGACCTTTCCCTCGACCAGCAGCAGCGTCTCTGCGTCGCCAGGCTTTTGGCCGTGGAACCCGAGGTCATTCTGATGGACGAACCCTGTTCGGCGCTGGACCCGATCGCCACCGCCAAAATAGAAGACCTGATGATCGATCTGAAAAAAAGATACACCATCGTCATCGTCACGCACAACATGCAGCAGGCGTCGCGGATATCCGATTCCTCCGGTTATATGCTGCTTGGAGAACTGATCGAATTCGGAGACACGCGGACCCTGTTCACCAATCCGAAAAACCCCAAAACACTCGACTACATCACCGGCCGTTTCGGTTGATGCCGTTGAAGGAGCCATGTATGTCGCATCAGCTGCAGCATGAAATCATCAAGATCAAGAAATCCATTCTGACTTTGGGCGCCGTGGTTGAGGACAGGGTTCAGAAGGCCGTCCGGTCCATCGAAGACCGTGATGCCGACCTCGCCCGGGCCGTGATAGACGGCGACCCCGAGATCGACCGCATGGAGGTGGACCTGGAAGAGGAATGCCTGAAGATCCTCGCCCTGCACCAGCCCGTGGCCATCGACCTGCGCTTTATCGTGTCGGTGATCAAGATCAACAGCGAGCTCGAACGCATCGGCGACCTTGCGGTGAGCATCAGCGAGAGGTCGCTCTTCCTCGCCACGCAGAAGTCCGTCGACGTTCCGTTCGATTTCACCGACATGTCCGAAAACGTGAAGCGCATGCTGAAGACCAGCCTCGATGCGCTGGTGAACATGGATGCCGCCGCGGCCTCGCGCGTGATCGGCGAGGACGACGCCATCGACACGATCAACCGCGGCATGTACCAGACCATACAGCAGGCGATCCGGAAGCGTCCGGAGCGGGTGGAATGCCTGCTGCACCTGTGGAGCGTGTCGCGGCATCTCGAGCGCATCGCCGACCACGCGACCAACATCGCCGAGGACGTCATTTACATGGTTCAGGGCAACATCGTGCGGCACCAGGACAAGGATTCCTGAAAGGAAAAAACCGGCAAAAAATGAAGGGATCGTCCCGGCAGGCAACGCGCCTGTTCCGGGGAAGCACGCGTTCTCATGCGTGACAAGGTGCGGCCCGACCGCCATTTTTCCTCTTGACTTTCTTCTCAAAATAATATAATATATTTATGAACTTAACGCGGATTCGGCAACCCGTATGGATATGAAAATCCGTTCAGGGCATTCCGCCGAGTCGTCCGCGACCATTCATATCCGTTCATCCATTCAATCAGGAGGTCGATATGATGAAGAAAAGCATGGTGCCGTTTGTTCTTTCAGTGCTGATTTTTTGCTGCGCCACCACGCGCGTGACCGTCGATTACGACAAAACGGCCGATTTTTCGTCGTACAAGACGTTCTCTCTCGTCCCGCCGAAATCCGCTTCCACAAGCCAGGCCGTCGCGGTCCGCGATCCCTTCCTGAAAATGGAACTGCTGAATGAGATCAGGCCGATACTCGAAAAGAAAGGATACAGTGAAGCATCCGACCGGGATCAGGCCGATTTTCTGGTGGTGTTTTATACCCACGTGCAGAACGAGAGGGATTACGTCCCGACGACATACCGGGTCGGCCGATGGGGCCGAACGCGGGTGGTGAGCCCGGGTCACGTGGTCCGCTACCAGGAAGGCACTCTCGCCATCGACATCGTGGACAGGAAACTCAAGGATCTGGTATGGCAGGGCGTCGGCAAGGACGTGCTCGACCGGAACGATCCGTCATCCACGCTCGTCTCAGCCGTCGATGAGATTTTAAAGACATTTCCGCCGAAACCATAGGGAAGAAAGACCTTGGCGAAAACCATCGATTGAACTTCAAACCCCGTCCCGCCCGGGCGGGACGGGGAAAGGCCGGGATTTCGTATGGCTTCTTATCATCCGAAATTTCATTTGCTTGAAGACCTCATGGGGAACGCCGACCTGATGCCGGACATCTTCAACAGCATCCAGGACGGCATCAGCATACTTGACACCCACCTCAACATCATCACCGTCAATCACACCATGGAAAAATGGTACGCCCATGCCGCGCCCCTGGCGGGGAAAAAGTGCCATGAGGCCTACCACGGCCGCAGGGAGCCCTGCCCCGTCTGTCCGAGCCGCAAGACCCTTGAAACAGGGAAAACGCGGCGTGAAATCGTGCCGCGCGTGGGGCCGGGGAAGCGGGTAACGGGATGGTTCGATTTGTACAGTTACCCCCTTGTCGATCGGAAAACCGGAAAGTTGAAGGGGGTCATCGAGCATGTCCGCGACATCACGGACCAAAAACGCGCCGAAGACGCGCTTCATGAAAGCGAGTCGCGTTACAAACAGATATTCAACGGAGCACCATTCGCCATTTTTCAGAGCCGCCCGGACGGCCAAATCCTCGACGTCAATCCGGAATGCGCCCGCCTGTTCGGCTATGCCTCGCGCGAGCAGCTGCTGAAAGGGATCCGGAACGCAAGAAGCCTTTGGGTCCGCCCGGAAAAACGCCGTCCAATCGTCCGGAGTCTCCCGTCGCAATCTGCTTTTGAAGTCGAATTCAGGAGAGCGGGCGGATCCACTTTTCTGGGTCTGCTCCGTCTCAATGTCATGCCCGACGCGTCTGGAAAATCGAAGGTTCTTGAAGGATTCATCGAAGACATCACTGAACGCAAACAAAATGAGGCGTTCCTCAGGGAAAGTGAAGAGCGGTACCGCAAGGTCGTGGAACAATCGTGGCAGGGGACCCTGATCGCCCAGGGCCCTCCGTTCAGGCTTGTTTTCGCCAATCCCAGGGCCGCGGAAATCCTCGGATATTCGGTGGAAGAATTGATGGGGCTAGCCTCAGACGACCTGCTTCAACTCGTCCATCCCGATGAGTTGTCAGAGGCGCTGCAACGGTACAACGACATCCTCAAAAAAGAGATGCTGCTGACTCCGCGCGAGTTCCGTTTAACACGGAAAGACGGATCCGCCTGCTGGGCCGAAATCCTCGGCCGACCGGTGCTCTATCGGGGGGAACCGTCCCTGCACATCGCCATGATCGACGTCACCGAACGGAAAAAGGCGGAAAACGACCTGAGAAGGGAATTGGAAATCATCGCGGCGCTCTCGCTCATTTACACCCCCGTCGCCATGCCTTCAAATTCCATCAAGGAAATCGCCCGGGCCGTTCTTGAAGAAGGGAAAATGCTGACCGGCAGTTCGCACGGGTATGTGTCCGAGATCGATCCCAAGACCCAAGACAACGTGGCGCATACCCTGACATCCATGATCAGGTTTCAGTGCCGGATGGCCGCCCGGGACCGGAAAATCATTTTCCCCGTCGGAAAGGACGGATTGTACCCCGGTTTATGGGGACACGCGCTCAATACCAAAAAGGGGTTCTTCACGAACGACCCCGCCTCGCATCCGGCCTCCCGGGGCGTCCCCGACAAACACGTCCGGTTCAAGACCTTTCTGTCGGTTCCCGTTCTTGTCGAGGAAACCCTGGTGGGGCAGATCGCCCTGGCCAATTCCAGCCGCAACTTCGACGAAAAGGACGTGAGGATCGTCCAGAGGCTGGCCGAGTTCTACGCGCTGGCGATCCAGCGCATCCGGGCGCAGCTGGCGATTGAGGAAAGCGAGGCCAATTTCAGCGCCCTGGCCCAGAACGCCAACGACGCCATTCTGATCACCGTGGACGGCCATTCGCATGAATACGCCAACCGCCAGGCCGAGGCGCTGACGGGCTACACCATGGCGGAGCTGTTGAAGATGGGCAGTTCGACCTTGATCGCCGCCGAAGAAAAAAGAAATGAAGGATCCACCGGCCGGCAGCGGGCGGGCCGCGAAAAACAGCTCAGACAATACGAAACGGAGCTGCTGCGCAAGAACGGCTCCGCCGTTCACGTGGAGGTGTCCGTTTCGAAAACCGTATGGCGCGGGAAATCGGCGGACCTCGTTTTCATCAGGGACATCACGGAACGCCGGGCCATGGAGGAACAGATCAGACAGGACATCCGGGAAAAAGAGGTGCTGCTCAAGGAGGTGCACCACCGGGTGAAAAACAACATGCAGATCTTTTCAAGCCTGCTGAATCTGCAATCGCAGTACGTGAAAGACGAGGCTACCCTGGAACTGTTCCGCGAGAGCCAGAACCGGATTCGGTCGATGGCGCTGATCCACGAACGCCTGTACCAGTCCGGCAACCTGGCCGAAGTGGCCTTCAATGAATACG
>JBFZEN010000014.1:0-4992 GCA_041306805.1 bacterium | reverse complement strand
CTTATCATGCCGGTATTTTATTCCACCCTCTCCCTCGCCGTTTTACAGAGATCCTCGCCTCCAACCAGGACTTTTAAACGGTAACCGTATTCGAACGGCGGCATGATCAGGCGGAACGCCTCGTGAGGCAGCGCGCCCCAGGAATTGTCTCCGCCCAGGCCGCGCTGGTGATAATCGAGGTTGAGCGTGACCGTTTGTCGCTCGGGCAGCTGGTATGGATAGAAATTTTCCAGCTGGGTGGCGCAGAAGAGGTCATCCGTGGTCTGGTGCAGGGCATTGGCGCTGAGCAGCGGCCGCCCGGCGGCGAGCAGCCCCCGGCCTTCGCCGTCCGTCAATGCGATCCACCGCACCGATTCCTTGTTGCCCGATTCGGTCGGCTTGACGTACGAGAACGCGTACTGCTCCGAAACCTTGCCGCGGTACACGCCCACGCGCGCGTCCTGTCTGTCCCAGTAGGTTTCCCGGGGGCCTTTTCCGTACCACTCCAGGTTGTCGAACCCGGCGCGCAGAGTCGTCTGCATGCCGAAGCGCGGCAGCTCGGGGAACGCGCCATCCGCCGGGGAGGACAGAACGGCTTCAACCAGCACGTCTCCGCCGCCGAGGAAAGTCCATTGGATCAGGCATGGACACTTCACCGCCTCCACCCGTCCGTCGACGGATACGACGATCTTACCGGATGCCGGCCGCGAAACGCGTACTGATTTCACCTTAAAGGTTTCATGCGCCCTGCGCCAGACCAGCAGGTTCGATGCCGCCTCCTCCGGGCCCGCCATGCGGCTGCCCCTGTCGTTGTCAACAGGCGCGCGCCAGAAATGCGGCCCGAGCGGCAGTTCGAGCAGTTCCTGATTCCCGGTTTTCAGGGACAAGAGCAGGCCGGTTTTCTTGTCCACCGCCGCACTGAAGCCTGAGCCTGTGACGGTGATGCGGCCGGCGGAATCCGCAAGTTCAAGCCGAGGAAGCTTCTTCGCGGCGGCTGCCCGGGGCGAAGTCCAGGGCATTTTGAACTGTTCCCAGGCGACCTCGTGTCCCGCGTCGGCCCACGGACTCCGTGATTTCAGTTTGAAGCTGATTTCGAGAAAATACTCGACACCGGGTTCGGGCGCGACGGGAATAAGGGGCAGGGTCACCGTCTTCTTTTCGCGCGGCGCGAGCGTCAGGCCGGGAATTCCGCCCCGTTGAAGTGTTTTGCCTTCGGCGACCAAAGTCCAGCCGGCTTCGAGCCAGGTCTCGGCGGGCAGAAAGTCGAACCAGTTCTGAATCTCGACCTCGCCTCTCGAAAGATCGCCCGCCTTCATCTGAATGGGCTGGTAGACTTTCTTCACCTCGGCAAGGCCGGGATGCGGCGTCCTGTCGGCCGCCACGAGGCCGTTGGCGCAGAAGTTACCGTCCGAAGTGCCCGGATCACTCGGACCGAACGTTCCCCCGTAGGCGAAGAACGTGCCGAGCTTGGGATCAAATGGCAGCGATCTGGGATTTTCCATGAATTCGATTTTGCGGGAGGCGGGCACGGGCGTGCGCATGCCCTGGTCGACCCAGTCCCAGATATGGCCTCCCTGCAGTTTTTTCGCCCCGGCGTATATCGGCCTCCAATAGGACCAGATGTCGCCGGTGCTGTTGCCCATGGCGTGGGCGTATTCGCACTGGATGAAGGGCCGCGTTTTCCCTGGATCGTTCTCGTACCGGATCAGGCGCTCGAGGGACGCGTACATGGGGCAGACGATGTCGGTGAAAGGGGTCTCCGCCGCCTGTTCGTACTGGACGGGACGGGAGGGATCGCGCTGCCTGACCCAGGCGTACGTCTTTTCGAAGTGGACGCCGAAACCCGCCTCGTTGCCCAGCGACCACACGACGATGCTGGGATGGTTCTTGTCGCGTTCCACCATGCGCACGGTGCGGTCCATGTGCGCGGGGCCCCACGAGGGAATTTTCGCGAGCGACGCATCATCATAACCCATGCCGTGCGACTCGATGTTGGCCTCGTCGATGAGGTACAGGCCGTACTCGTCGCACAGGGCGTACCATTCCGGGACGTCGGGGTAATGGCAGGTGCGGACGGAATTGATGTTGTTCCGTTTCATGAGCACGATATCCTGGACCATGCGCTCGCGCGTCATGACATGGCCGAGGCCGGGGTCGAACTCGTGCCTGTTGACGCCGCGGAAAATCACGGGCATTCCGTTGACGAGCAGCCGGGCGTTTCTGATTTCCACCGAGCGGAAACCGACGCGCCACGGAACGGCCTCGAGCGTCTTTCCCTTTGCGTCCTTCAGCACCATAAGCAGCGTGTAAAGATGCGGTGTCTCGGCGGACCACTTCAACGGGTCGATGACCCTGCGCGAGAGACGCAGGCTCGCCGAAGCGCCCCCGGCGACGCGTGTTTTCCCCGCGGATTCGCGGAAAACGGGCCGGCCGGCCGGATCGATCAGCGCGGCCTCAAGTGAAATCTCCCTGGGCCGGTTCGAATGGTTTTTCACTTCGGTCGAAAGGATCAATTCGGCGTCGCGGTAGTCCGCGTCGACCTTGGTCTGCACCTCGAAATCGCGGAGACGTACTCTTGGCGCGGCCCACAGCGTGACATTCCTGAAAATGCCGCTCAACCGCCAGAAATCCTGGTCCTCGAGATATGAACCGTCGTTCCAGCGGAAGACTTCCGCCGCAAGCAGGTTCTGCCCCGGCCTGAGGTACGGTGTGATCCGGAAGGTGGCCGGCGTGCGGCTGTCCTTGCTGAAGCCGAGTTTCAGGCCGTTCAGCCAGAGATAGAAAAAGGAGTTGACCCCGTCGAAAGTCAGAAAGATTTCCATGCCCTCCCAGTTCCGGGGCACCGTGAACCTGTTCCGGTAGGCCGACACCGAATTCACGCTGTCCGGTATCAGCGGGGGGGTGGCGGTTTTCCAGGGATACTTGATGTTGGTGTATATCGGAACGCCGTACCCCTGCACCTCGACGTTGGAGGGCACCGGGATTGTTCCCCACGCGGAGTCGTCGAATTCGGGCCGCCAGAATTCCTTCACGCGATCGGCCGGACTTGGCGCCCAGCGGAATTTCCAGTCGCCGTTAAGCGAGGCCATGCGTGCCGACGGCTCTCCCGCCTGGTTGAGCGCGGACGCTTCATCCGGAAAGACGGCCATGGTGGCAAACGGCTCCTCGGTGCCGGCGTGGAGCATCGCCTCGTTCTGCCATTCGGCGCGCGGTGATTCCGGCAACTGAGCCGGAAGTGAAAACGGGATTGCCACCACAAGCAGCAACGCGACCACTGCCGCGATTCCGGATTTCTTTCGGGCTTGTTGCAAAAATTGATTTTTCATGTCCCATACTCCATTGTATCGTATCTGTGTTTTTCATCTTTGATCGAAGACCTGCGGCCTGCGACCCATGTTTTTGGATTTTCGATCTTGGATTTTTAATTTTCCATTTTAATTTTTTTTATTTTTGATCTTTAATTTTTATACCAGCCACACCGCCGCCGCCGTCACGGCCGCCTGGATGGTGAAGTTGTCCAGCCCGTGGTTGCTTACCCCCTCCACCACCGTGCCCACGGAAGCGCAGACGAGCGCCATTTTCAGTGCGGATCCGGGATCCATACCCGTCATCAGGCACCAGAAATACGTTACCAGTCCCCCCACGATCAGAATGGACAGCGATCCCTCGATGCTGCGCGTCACTTGTATGCCGTCGAGAGCCGGCACCTTGTACCGGTGTCTGCCCCACTTCAGGCCGACGGGTTCGGCCACGGCGTCTCCCCATCCTGTGATCAGGTACCCGATGGGCGCGTAGTGGATTGAAATGACGTTCGCCGCGACACCTCCCACCGCCGTGGAAAGAAAAGGCACCGTGACGAAAAACGTGCTGTGCGGCGCGTCGGTTGTCCGCGCAATGGCCTCGTAAAAGGGAAAGCCCGCCCCGCGCAATACGGCATATAAAATGGTAAGCCCCGACACGAATCCGAAGAGAATCACGGAAGAAAGTCCGAAGGCCGGCTGCAGGCCCGCGGCCATGGTGAAAATCAGGAAATGAAAGATTTTCCGCGTGAAGGGAATGCTCACCTTCTTCTCGGTGCGCATCCACCCGATCACCCAGCCGATGAAGGCCGCGTACAAGGTCAGACCGGGCGTCAACAGAACCACGGTCCTGAAGGAGGGAATGCACAGTCGGATGAAGTCGAGAATAATGCGCTGGTCGGTATGGATGCGAGGGATGATAAGCGCCCGGGGAAGGAACCAGAAGAGAAGATCCACGGCGACGAATGCGTGGATCAAAAGCGGAATGCCCAGACGGACGTGTTTCCTGGAAGTCGCCAGCACGATCAGCCCCATTTTCAGCGAAAGCCAGAAAGAAAAACCAAGTATCCCGGCGATCAGGACGGCTGAAAATGCGTTTTGAATGCATCCGTTCCAGGCGTGCTTCGTTCCCGGCCAAGTGATCCATTGCATCGGGCCGATGAACAGGGACGTTCCATGGACGAAAACCGTTCCGAATAAAAGCGAAAAAAGAAGGAATGGATGATGCCGGATGAATGAAAAAACGCCGTCTTTTCGGGAATGCGTGACCGTTCGTGCCATGGGGATGCTGTTTGTATGCATAAACCGTTATCATCAGGGGATTTCTGGAACACAGGAATATAATGAATTTTGGAGGAAATACAACGGGATTTTTAACCCGGATTATTCAAAAATAAGCTTTTGGGGGTTGAATCCCGATCAAAATGAGATTTATTCAGGGACCCGTGTGATGGTCAGCCCGTCTATGCGCATGGAGGCGAAAATGATCCCGCCCACCATGATGTCGATGCGGAGCCGGGTGCCCTTGGGGCAGAACAGGACCTCGTTTGACTGGCAGTACGTCCACACCGTGTCCTGAACGGCCACGGCCGTTTCGGTCGAGAATGTTCTGTCGCCGTCAAGCCCCAACCGCACGCTTCCGCCCTGGTTTTTCCGGTTCATTATGGCCCAGCAGGCGATGCTGTTGCTTGCCCCGCATGCCTCCTCTGAAAAA
>JBFZEN010000013.1:0-5535 GCA_041306805.1 bacterium | reverse complement strand
GGATAAGACTGATAAAACGTGTTCCGGATGCATTCAAGCGCCGTTTGAAATTCCATGGACCTTACCCCCAGAACCTTTCCCGCCCCGTCCTTGATTTCGATTTTCACCGAGCCGCTTCGATTCGCCTCGCCGTTCAGCACGTTGAAGAAGAACTCGGTGTCCTGCCCGCCGCCGGCGGGAACTGTTCCGACCTTCACCTCAATCGTCGTGAAATACAGAAAATCCGGCGTTTCAAGTACTCTCACGCCGATATTCTTCAACGGTTCAGGAGAGTTGTTTTTGACAAGAAAAGAGAGTCTGTTATGATTCGTGCCTATCGGCACCTGATGGACGGTTGAAAACACAATAGAGGCACGAGGACCAGCAATGAAAGCGTCTTTTTCAAGGCCCTGCCCTCCACAGTAATATTTTTGGGGAATTACGAAAAAAGTATTGTGAAATATTCGATGATTGTCAAGAAAAATATTATTAATTATTGGTAATAACGGGAATAAATTGAAGAAAAAATATCATTTTGAGCCTGAATCTTCAAGAAAATGGATATGAAGACCCCATTTTCACACTGAAAACCGGAACTCCATTACGTCCCCGTCCTGGACCACGTATTCCTTTCCTTCCAAACGGACCTGGCCCCGTTTTTTCGCCTCCGCATGAGAACCCGCACCGGTCAAATCATCGTACGCCACCACCTCCGCCCTGATGAATCCCTTCTTTATATCAGAATGGATGGCCTCGGCCGCGTCCACGGCCCTGGTGTCCCTTTTAATCGTCCACGCCCGCACCTCGTCCTCGCCCACCGTGAAAAACGAAATCAGCCCCAGCAGGGCGTATGATTCTCGTATCACGAGTTTCATGGCCGATTCGGCTATCCCGAACTCCGCCAGAAAATCCGCCGCGTCGCCGTCGGGCATCCGGCTGATCTCGCGTTCGACCTTGCCCTGTATCGCGGTGAATCGTTCCGACGGGCCGGACTGGAACCCCTCCGGCGTTTTTCCGTCGTGGTCCGCGTTGTTGAAAAGAACCAGCACCGGTTTGGCCGAGAGAAAAGTGAACCCCCTCAACTGCGGCGCGGCCGCGATTTTCGGATGCCTGCGCAGGGGCGTCCCGCCTTCCAGAAGCGATTTGCATTCCTTCAACAGGTCGTATTCCGTCTTCTCTATCTTCCTGTTCTTCCTGATGTCGCTTTCTATCCTTTCAAGCCGCTTTTCGACCACGAGCAGGTCCGCGAATAGCAGCTCCTCGTCCATCTTCCTGAAATCCGAAACCGGTTCCGGATGCCCGAAACCCGGCGCCTCGAAATTCCGCACCACGTGGATGAGCGCGTCGCAGTCCCGCACCTTGTTCCAGATGGATTGCTCCTTGGCCTTCTCGTCCTTCAAAACCGCCTTGCCGGGAAGAAAGTAGTCGATCTGTGCGTATGCGGTCTTTTTTGGATTGTACATGCCCTTCAGCGTGTCGATGCGCGGATCGGGCACGCGCACGGCGGCCATGCGGTTGTCCATCTTGGAATCGGAATCAGCCTCGTTTTTCGTCAACGCTTCGAACAAGGTGTTTTTGCCGCACACCGGCAGGCCGATAATGCCGAGTTTCATCGATGGCTCCTTCTTGATCCCGGGCGTTCCTGACGGATTCGTGCGCGCCCCAAGGACATCATTTATTTATTTCATGGGATGGTTTATGACGGACAGAACAAAAGAACTTGCAGTATCAACGGATTAATTTCAGCGCCTTCCCCGTTTCGCCATATACTTGAACTCACAAATCCCAGCAACCCCGCAGAAGCCCGGCCGCATCTTCCAGCCCCCGCCTGTCCGTCTCGTCGAACGCATTCAGCCGGTCGCTGTCCGCGTCCAGCACAGCCCGGACCGTCCCTTTTCCGTCGAACACGGGAACGGCGATTTCCGACCTGGAGTTCGGATCGCAGGCGATGTGCCCCTCGAATTCATGGACATCAGGAACCACGATCGTTTTTTTCCCTGAAACCGAAGCGGCGCACACTCCCCTTCCCGGGGCCAGGAAGACGCAGGCAGGCGCCCCCTGGAAAGGCCCCAGGACCAGTTTCTGGTTTTCACGGACCAGGTAAAATCCCACCCAGTAGAACCCCAGTCTTTTCTTCAGCACGGCCGCCGCGTTCCCCAGGTCGGCGACGGGGTCTCCACCCTTTTCAAGGCGCACGACCATTTCCCTGAGCGCAGTCCTGTAGGAATCTTCTTTGCTTAACATTTTAACTTCGAGTGAGAAAAACCCATTTTGGATTGTTGATTGCTGATTGTGGATTTGCCAGCAGAGAAATGCGTTCGTAGACCTGTATTTTTCAATCAACGATCAGCAATCAAAAATCCACAATTCAGCTAGCCCCTGACGAACAGACTCTTGACCACATACCCCGCCACCTGGGGATTTTCCTTCATGCGCCTCATGCAGTAGCCGTACCACTGCTCGCCGTAGGGCACGTACACCCTCATGGCGTATCCCTTGGACGTCAGTTCCGCGCGCAACCGTTCCGTGACGCCCAGAAGCATCTGGAATTCGAAACGGTTCTTTGGTATTTTCAGCTCCTCGATGATCCGGACGACCTGCTTCACCAGAATCTTGTCATGCGTGGCGATTCCCACATACGACCCCGATTCGAGCATCAGCCTCACCAGCCGCGCGTAATTGTCGCGCACGCCCTGTCTGTCCTTGATGGCCACGGCCTCGGGTTCCACGTAAATGCCCTTGCATATCCTCAGATGCGCCACGCCCTCCTTGATCAGCTTCTCGACGTCGTTGCCGCTCCGCCTGAGGTAGGCCTGTATCACCAGGCCGACGTTCTTGTGCTCCTGCCGTATGCGCCGGTAGATTTCAATCGTGGCGTCGGTGGCCGCCGAATCCTCCATGTCGATGCGCACGAAGTTGCCCGTTTCGGCCGCCCTGCGGACAATGGCCTTCACGTTCCCGAAGCATTTTTCCTTGTCCAGATTCAGCCCGAGCGAGCTGAGTTTGATGGATAGGTTGCCGTTGATTTTTTCCTTCTGTATGGCTTCGAGAATTCCGATGCAATGCCTCTTGGTTTCATCTGCTTCGGAAAGTTCCGCGATGTTTTCCCCCAGAATATCCACGGTCACCAGGCAGCCTTCCGCGTTCAGGGCCTTGGCCCTGGCAATGCCGTCTTCAAGCGTCTTGCCCGCCACGTACCTGCGCGAAAAAACCCATACGAGGGATTTCGGGAAAACGGGAATGATGCCCACGATCATCTGATTGAACCAGTTCATTTCAACTCCGTCCGGATGATTACGCCATAAAATGGCCTTTCAGCCCCGCATGAGCATCACGAGAATGGCCTTCTGCGCATGCAGCCTGTTTTCGGCCTCGTCGAATACGATGGAATGCGGCCCCTCCAGAACGCCTTCCGAAATCTCATCGCCCCGGTGCGCGGGCAGGCAATGCATGACCTTCACGTCGGGTTTTGCTTTTTTGACAAGCGCCTCGTCCACCCGAAAGCCCTTGAACGCCCTCTTGCGCCTGGCCGCCTCCTTCTCCTGGCCCATGCTCGCCCAGACGTCCGTGTAGATCACATCCGCGTTTTTGACCGCCTCGGCGGGGTCCGAGACCACCCTGATCCTGCTCAGGCCGAGTTTCTGGGCGCGCCGCACGAGCGCCGTGTCCGGTTCAAATCCCTTCGGGCAGGCCAGGTCGAGTTCCATGTGAACGCGCATGGCCATGTGTATCCACGAATGGGCCACGTTGTTGCCGTCGCCGATCCAGGCCACCTTCAGGTTTTCGAAACCGCCCCGGTGCTCGAGCACGGTGAGCATGTCACCGACGATCTGGCAGGGATGCGACCAGTCCGACAGTCCGTTGATGACGGGAACGGAAGCATGGTCGGCCAGACCGGACACGATGTCATGTCCGAAAACGCGGGCCATGATGCCGTCATTGTACCGGGAAAGCACGCGGGCCACGTCGGGAACGGTTTCGCGCTGGCCCAGCCCCATCTCGTTGGGGGAAATGTAAATGGCGTGGCCGCCGAGCTGGAACATGCCGGTTTCGAACGAGATCCGCGTCCGCGTCGACGGTTTCTGGAATATCATGGCGAGTGTTTTTCCCTTCAGCAGGGGGTGCGCCTTGCCCTTCTTCTGTTTTCTCTTCAGGTCGAGGGCGAGGGCAAGAACATGCTGAATTTCGTCTTCCGTGAAATCGGTCACGTCCAGAAAATCGCGCTTCATGTGTTCCTCCGTCTACAGGATGTATTTCGTCAAATCCTCGTCCGAGATGATTTCCCTGAGCTTCTTCTTGACGTCTTCGGAAGTGATCTTGACCGTTTTTATTTTTTCGTCGGGGACCTGGTAAAGCACGTCCTCGAGCAGAATGCTCATGATGGTGTGCAGCCGCCTGGCCCCGATGTTTTCCGTCCTGTCGTTGACTTCGGTGGCGGTGCGGGCGATCTCCTGAATGGCCCCGGGCGTGAACGTGATTTTGACCCCTTCGGTGTCGAGCATGGCCGTGTATTGTTTGATCAGCGCGTTTTCGGGCTCGGTGAGAATGCGGATGAAATCATCCGTGGTCAGGCTCTCGAGCTCGACCCGGATGGGAAAGCGCCCCTGCAGTTCGGGAATGAGGTCGGACGGTTTGGACACATGGAAGGCGCCCGACGCGATGAAGAGCACGTGGTCGGTCTTGACCATTCCGTACTTGGTCAATACGCTGGTGCCCTCCACCACGGGAAGGATGTCGCGCTGGACGCCCTCGCGCGAGACGTCGGGCCCGGCCGCGTTGCCGCCGCCCGCAATCTTGTCAATTTCGTCGAGGAACACGATGCCCGATTCCTGAACACGCCGGACGGCCTCGGAAACGACCTTGTCCATGTCCGTGAGTTTCTGCACCTCCTCGGCGATCAGCACCTGCCTCGCCTCGCCCACGGTCATCTTGCGCTTCTTGCGCTTCTGAGGCACCATGCTGCCGAACAGGTCCTGGATGTTGAGCCCCATCTCCTCGATGCCGATGGGTGAAAAAATCTGCAGCATGGGGTAGGTGTCCGCGGCCACGTCCAGTTCGACCAGCCTGCTTTCGAGCTTTCCTTCCTGGAGCTGCGACTTGATCTTTTCCCTGGTCCGCAGCTGTCTTTCTTCGGGCGTCTCGCCGTCCGCGCCATTCGAATCGCCGCCGTTTTTTTTGCCCGCCCTGGAGACGGGAAAAAGCAGGTCGAGCAGCCTTTCCTCGGCCATATCCTTGGCCTTGCCTTCGACCCGGCCGGCCCATTCGGCCTTGACAAGCGAAACGGAGAGGTCGGTCAAGTCCCTGATGATCGACTCCACATCGCGACCCACGTAGCCCACCTCCGTGAATTTCGACGCCTCCACCTTGATGAACGGGGCTTCGGCCAGCCGCGCCAGCCGCCGGGCGATTTCCGTCTTGCCCACCCCCGTCGGCCCGATCAATATGATGTTGTTCGGCATGATTTCGTCGCGGAGGTCTTCCTTGACATGGATGCGGCGCCACCGGTTCCGCAGCGCGATGGCAACCATTTTCTTGGCTTTTCCCTGCCCGATGACG
>JBFZEN010000012.1:0-5715 GCA_041306805.1 bacterium | reverse complement strand
CCAAATTCAAATCGGACGCGAATTTCAAGCGCGACATGTTCAACGTCTTCATCGGCATCGTCTGGCAGACCTCTCTGGTCGTGGTGCCGATTTATTTCGTCATCCGCGAAAAAGTCCCGATGTTCGAGGCGATCGCCGTGCTGGTCATCACGTCGTTTATCTTAAGGAAAACCTGGTGGAACAAAATCACCGATTAAGAACAGACCCCTTCCGGCCGAGCCGCAGAGGAATGACGTCATGAACAAGACGCAATTCAAGATCAAACTGGCGGAATTGAGGGAGGAGCACCAGCAGCTGCTCATCCGGAAGAACAGGCCGATCTACGTGAACGGCATTTTCGAAAGATACAAATACCCCGTTCTGACGCCGGACCATACGCCGCTGTTCTGGCGCTATGACCTGAAATACGAATCGAACCCCCACCTCATGGAGCGGATGGGGATCAACGCCGTGTTCAACGCCGGGGCCATCGAAACGGATGGAAAGGTGCTGCTGGTCGCCCGGGTTGAGGGCAACGACAGGAAGTCGTTTTTCGCCGTGGCCGAAAGCCAGACGGGAGTCGACCGGTTCGAGTTCTGGGACAAGCCGATTCTCATGCCCGAAACCGCCGACCCCGACGTCAACGTCTACGACATGCGCGTGGTCAGGCACGAAGACGGCTGGATTTACGGCCTTTTCTGCACCGAGAGAAAGGACGGCGCCGCCCCGAAAGGGGATCTGTCTTCGGCGGTCGCGCAGACGGGAATCGCCCGGACGCGGGACATGAAAAAGTGGCAGAGGCTGGACGATCTCAAGACGCGGTCGCCCCAGCAGCGGAACGTGGTGCTGCATCCCGAGTTCGTGAACGGGAAGTACGCGTTTTACACGCGGCCGCAGGACGGATTCATCGAAGCCGGTTCCGGCGGCGGCATCGGCTGGGGAACGTCGGAAAGCATCGAACACGCGTCCATCGAAAAAGAAACCATCGTGGACGACAGGGCGTACCACACCATCAAGGAGGCCAAGAACGGGCTGGGGCCCGCCCCCATCAAAACGCCCCGGGGCTGGATGCACCTGGCCCACGGCGTCCGAAACACGGCGGCCGGCCTGCGCTACGTGCTGTACACGTTTCTCACCGACCTCGCCTGCCCCGAACGGGTTTTGCGCGAACCGGCCGGCTACCTGATCGCGCCGCGGGGCATGGAACGCCTCGGCGACGTTTCCAACGTGGTTTTTTCGAACGGCTGGGTCGAAAGAAAGGACGGAACGCTTCTGATCTACTACGCCTCGTCGGACACGCGCCTGCACGTGGCCGCCACAACGGTCGACAAGCTGCTCGACCATGTGATGAACGCGCCGGAAGACGGCCTGCGTTCATACGCCTGTGCGGCGGAGCGCACGGCGCTCATCGAGAAGAACCTGAAAACCATGAAGCAAATGAAAATCAGGCCCTGACCTTTCCGGAAAAACCGGGCTGACCGGGCCGCATTCCCGCCTCGAAATAAAAAAACCCCTGCCGATGATGACGGCAGGGGTTTTCCATTGGGATGCTGAGGTTATATTCTGTGGTTTGAGATTAACAAAGTTTTGGGATCGAGCTTGAGGCGGAGCCTGTCGAGATCCTTCGAATCGTGGTCCTTCAGGAGTTGCAGGGCGATGTAATCCTGAACCGGATTCAGCATGATGATGACCGAGAACAGGTCCTTGAACAGGCTGACGGGGTGCGGAATGCCCCCGGCGTCGGGCACGGCTTCCCCGTTGTGCAGGGTGGCCGAAAACCACATTTCCGTTCCCTGAGCCTGGGCGTGGCGTTTCCACTTTTCCAATTCCTCGGGCCGGGAGTTGTAGAATGAGAACCCGTCGACGATCCAGGTGGAGGGCTGAAAGGAGCTGCCTCCCGTGATCAGTTCCACGTTTTTCTGGACCTGTTCGAAAGGAATGTCGGGCTGCTTGAAATGGATGATCAGCCTGTTCTGCTTGATTTCGTCGTATATGTCGAACGGATCGGACAATTTGTAGGTCCCGGCCACATCCTCGAACACCTGGCGGTACCAGTTTTCGATGTGGTGCGGGTTGTCCGCGAAGGAAACGTGCAGCACGTTCTGGCCGTTGAACAGCTTGTCGATGGCCACGTGCGCCAGGCAGGCCGTTTTCCCAACGCCCTTTCTGGCGGCGAAGACGCCCAGATTGCCCTTCCCCAGGCCGCCTTGTATGGTTTTTTCGAGTATGCGGATGGGGCTTCGCTCGATCAGTTCTTGCTTCAACATCGGTTCACCTCGGAAATTTCAATCCCGCCTTCGGCGGGACGGGTTCCCGCGTTCGCGGGACATGGCCGGTTTCCCGCCGTTTGCGGCGCGGATGGTTAACATTTTTACGAAATTACGATTTTGTGGTGGATTTGTTTGCTTTCAAGCCCTTTTCTTTTTTTCCGCATAGTCTTTCTTGAGCTTTTCAGCCACGGATTCGGGCACCTTGCGGTACTGGGCGAATTCCATCGTGAATTCGGCCTTGCCCTGTGTGGCCGACCGGATGACGGTGGAATACCCGAACATCTCGGAGAGGGGTACTTCCGCCTCGATCACCGTGAAATTCTTGTCTTCGGTGGCGCTGTGTATCATGCCGCGGCGCTGGTTCAGCGTGCCGAGCACCGTGCCCTGGAATTCGGACGGGCACTCGACGGCCACCCGCATGATGGGCTCGAGAATCACCGGTCTGCATTTTTCGTACGCGGACCTGAAGGCGCCGATGGCCGCGTTCTGAAAGGCCATGTCGGAACTGTCGACGGGGTGGTAGCTGCCGTCGTTGATCGTGATTTTGACGCCCACGATGGGAAAACCGATCAGCGTGCCTTTGGGCAGGCACTGCTCGAATCCCTTTTTGCACGCGGGTATGAATTCCAACGGGATGGCCCCGCCCTTGATCTTGTCCTCGAATTCGAAATCACCCTCGTGATAGGGCTCCATCATGCCGGCGATCCGGCCGTACTGCCCGGCCCCGCCGGTCTGCTTTTTATGGGTGTAGTCGAAATTCGCGGATTGCGAAATGCTTTCGCGGTAGGCCACCTGGGGGGCGCCGGTTTCGAGCTCGACCTTGTATTCGCGCCGCATGCGCTCGACGTAGATATCGAGGTGCAGTTCGCCCATGCCCTTGATGATGGTGTCGTTGGTCTCGGGATCGACGAAGGTCTGGAAGGTCGGATCCTCCTTGACGAACCGGTTCAGGGCCTTGGCCATGTTTTCCATGGCCTTGTTGTCCTTCGGCTTGACGGACAGCGAAATGACGGGTTTGGGAACGAACATCGACGACATGGTGACGTCCAGTTCGCCCGACGTGAACGTGTCGCCCGAGGCGCAGTCGATGCCGAACAGGGCCACGATGTCGCCCGCCCCGGCGGAGATGATGTCTTCCATTTCGTCGGCGTGCATGCGTATCAGGCGCCCCACGCGCGTGGTTTTACCCGTCCGGATGTTTGTAATTTCATCGCCCTTCTTGATGGCGCCCTGGTATATGCGGACGTAGGTCAGCTGCCCGAAACGGGTGTCGTCGAGCTTGAACGCGAGCATCACCAGGGGGGCGTCGGTTTTTGTCTCGAGCACGACCGGGGTTCCGCCCGTTTTCTTGTCGATGGCCGTGTTCTGCACTTCGGTGGGATCGGGCAGGTAGTCGACCACCGCGTCGAGCACGAGCTGCACGCCCTTGTTCTTGAAGGCGGTGCCCATGAACACCGGGGTCAGCTGCATCGACAGGGTGCCTTTGCGCACGGCCTCCATGATCATGTCGTCCGTCACCTTGTCCTCGAGGTAGGCCTGCATCAGCGCGTCGCTGAACATCGACACATTGTCGACGAGCTGGTCGCGTTTCTCCCTGGCCTTGGCCAAGAGCGCGGGCGGGACCTCCCCTTCGCGAATGAGTTGGCCCTTTTCCCCGTCAAAATAATACGCCTTCATCCTGATCAGGTCGACGACGCCCTGAAAGTTCGATTCGAGGCCGATGGGAATCTGCATGAGCACGGCGTTGTGGTTGAGCTTGTCGCGAAGCTGCGACGTCACCTTTTCGGGATCGGCGCCCATGCGGTCGCACTTGTTGATGAAGGCGATGCGGGGCACTTTGTACCGGTTCATCTGCCTGTCGACGGTGATCGACTGCGACTGCACCCCGCCGATGGCGCACAGCACCAGAATGGCGCCGTCGAGCACGCGCAGCGACCGCTCGACCTCGATGGTGAAATCGACGTGGCCGGGCGTGTCGATGATGTTGATCGAGTGCTTCTTCCACTCCACGTTGGTGGAGGCCGAGGTGATGGTGATGCCGCGTTCCTTCTCCAGCTCCATGTAGTCCATGGTCGCGCCCGCGCCCTCCTTGTCGTGCACCTCGTGGATGGCGTGGATCTTTTTCGTGTAGAACAGAATACGCTCGGTCAGCGTGGTTTTGCCGGAGTCGATGTGCGCGCTGATGCCGATGTTGCGCATATGTTGCAGGTCGGTGGCCATATTTTTTCGCTTTTTCCAATCCTTTTATGTTGTGTCCGGTTGAAACGGGGATTCCGTTGCGGCAAAAAAGCCAGTAAATATACAAAAAATGAACCCCGATTTCAAGTAAAATCAACAATTTTGTGTTTCCTGTTTTATATTTGTTTTTATGCATTTTTCGGGTTACATTGATCAGTTCAATCCCTTCGACATCCGTTCAAACGAGGTGTCGCTTATGTTTTTCAGGCATTTTTTCCTCCAATCTTTACTATTCATAAACACGACCTCCGCAGGCGCAGGCGTATTTTACGTGTCCCCGTCCGGATCGGACCAAAATCCCGGATCCAGGGAAAAACCCTTTGCCTCGCCCGGGTACGCCTCGCGCATGCTGGAGCCGGGAGACACGCTGGAGATTCTGCGCGGGATTTACCGGCTTTCGCGCTTCGACGAGGATATTGTCATGCCGAAATCGGGCAGGGCCGGGGCTTGGATCACCATCCGGGGCGAGGCGGACGGCCGCCCCGTCCTCGCGGGCGCGGACGACCTGTTCGCGGGAGTGATACTGGGCGGGTGCAGCTACATACGCATCGAGAATATCGAAATCACGCACGATGCCTCTGCCGCCGGATCCCCGGCGTATTTCAGGGACGGAATCCATCTCGCGGGCGATGCGCGCTCCAGCCATATTATATTGAAGGACCTCCACATCCACCACATCGACGAATTCGGGCTCGACGTCCAGGACGCGGACAGTATTGAAATTCTGAACTGCCGCATCGAGTACTGCGGGTTCGGGGCCGTGGGCGGGCCGTCCGCCGTGCACGGCGGGTGGAAACATGCCCGCATCGAGGGGTGCAGGCTGTCGTACGGCGGGCATTACTACAGGGGAGGCGACGGTTCGGACCGACCCTACGACAGGCCGGACGGATTCGGCATCGAGGCTTCCGAGGGGCCGGTTGAAATCGTCCGCACCACGGCCGAACACAATTTCGGCGACGGACTCGATTCGAAGGCTTCCAACACCGCCATACGCCAATGCATCGTGGCCAACAATTCATGCGACGGCGTCAAGCTCTGGGGAGGAAACAGCCTCGTCGAAAACACCCTGATTTACGGGCGGGGAGACGGAAACCCCACGCCTACGCCCTGGGCCGCCGTGGTGATCGGGACGGAACAGGCCGGCGCCGGTTTCAGGCTCCAAAACGTCACCGTGGATGATTCCCTGGGCGGGAATTACCTGATGTACGCGCAATACGACGAGGCGGAT
>JBFZEN010000011.1:0-3679 GCA_041306805.1 bacterium | reverse complement strand
TTTTTCGGTTGCGTTTGGCATCGTCCGGGTTTTTCTCCCCCGCCTTCAGGGCTGAAGAAGCCATGCCGGCGGCCAGGGCGGCCAGGGCTCCCGATTGAAGGAATTCGCGGCGGTTCAGCCGGCGGTCGGTTTTTTCCATCCGTTTTTCTCCTTGTCGATTCTAGATCTTTTTATCAGATTTTTTTTTCTTGGCGACACCCAGGCCAATGTAACCCAGGGACAGGCACAGAATCAGGAAAACAATTGCCGCGAAACCGTCCCCGCCGAAAAAACCGCCCGCAAAGGCCCTGTGCCCGAAGGCCAGCTTGTCGGCCCATGAAATCTCCTTCCCGGTCAGGGCGTCCTTTCCGGCCGAGATCCCGGCCGCAAGAGCAAGAAGCAATCCTGCCAGCGCGCCGCCGGCGATCAGGCCCGACGAGAATAGCATGCCCGGTCCCGATTCGTCCTCCTTTTCCCTCTTTCTGCGCGAGAACCTGTCTACGGCGAGCCTGACCATGCCGCCCAAAAAGATAGGAGCCGACGTGGACAGGGGAAGGTAAACGCCCACCGCGAAGGGCAGGCCGCGCACGCCGCACAATTCCACCGCGATGGTGAGCGCGATGCCCATCAGGATCAGCGACCAGGGCAGCTTTTTATTGAGCACGCCCCCGACCACGGTGGCCATGAGCCTGGCCTGGGGCGCCGGCAGTTTTTCGGATCCGATGCCCGGTTCTTCTCGTATGATGGTCTCGTCTGAAACGTGCTTGAAGTATTTGGTGCCGCTTTCAGGATCGGTAAACAAATTATAGAAATCCCCGTTTCTTCGGACCTGTTTTTCATACCGCGCCGGGGCGGGCATGGAGAACGAGGGCTGCATGGTTTCAGACCTTGTGTAGGCCTTGTTCACGGCCAATACGGTGAACCCCACCACCAGAATGGAAGTGACCGCGCCCAGAATATATCCGTACTCCTGCTTCCGGGGGGTGCATCCCAACAGGTATCCCGTTTTCAGGCTCTGCGCCACGTTGCCTGCGTTCGAGGCGCAGATGCAGACGACGGCGCCAACCGACAGCGCCACGGCGGCATAGGCGCCCCCCGTCCACCCGACGGCGAGAAAAATGAGGCAGGTGGCCATGAGCGTGGCGATGGTCATGCCCGATGTCGGATTCGATGAAACGCCGATTTCGCCGACCAGCCGCGACGACACCGTCGCGAAAAAGAACCCGAAGACGGCGATCAGTACGGCCGATATCAGGTTTCCGACCGCGTGGCCGGGATTGATCACCAAAGTGAGCAGGAACCAGATCACGGCCACGGCGACGCCTATTCCCGAAAACACCCAGGCGGCGGGAAGGTCCAGGCTGACGCGGCTGATTTTGACGGGACGGCTGTTTTTGCGGTTCCGAAGGTCGGCGAGGGAGTCGCGGAAGGAGTGCACGATGGTGGGCATGGCCCGGACGAGATTGATCAACCCGCCGGCCACCACGGCGCCGGCGCCGATGTAGCGGATGTACTGCCGCCATAGAACCTTGTAATCCGACAGGTCCGCGACGGCCGACTGGACGAGGTTTCCGCCCTGCTCGACCGTGACGGCCAGGGCGCTCCCGAAAAAGTGAATCATGGGAATGAGCAGCATCCACGAGACGAAACCGCCGGCCACCATGATCGAGGCGGTGCGGGGACCGATGATGTAGCCCACGCCGAGCAACTCGGGAGACACCTCGGCGTTCAGCGTGGAGCCGGGGTACCATTTCGGCCTGATCTCGGGCGTTTCCTTCCACAAGCCGAATCCTCCGTTGGCGATTTTGTAGACGAAGCCGACGAGGGTTCCCAGGAAAACCTTCGAAGCGTGTTCCCCGCCCTGCGTTCCTGATCTGATGACCTCGGCGCAGGCCACGCCTTCGGGATAGGGAAGCACGCCGTGCTCCTTTTCGATCAGGTAGCGCCTGAGCGGAATCAGGTAGCATATGCCGAGCAGGCCGCCGGCCAGGGCCACGACGAAGATGCGGCCGATGTCGAGGGAATACCCCATGAAGATCAACGCGGGAAGCGTGAAAATCACGCCCGCGGCGATGGATTCGCCCGCCGCGCCCGTGGTCTGGACGGTGTTGATTTCGAGCACCGACGCGTCTTTCGACAGTCCCATTCTTCGCGCGGCGCGGAACCAGGCCATGGCGATGATGGAAATGGGGATATTGACGGCTATGGTCAGGCCGGCGCGAAGGCCGAGGTATACCGTGACCGCGCTGAAAACGAGGCCGAGGACGATGCCCAGGAGTACGGATTTCAGGGTGAACTCCGGAAGAACGGTCTGGGCCGGAATGAAAGGCTTGAAAAGCGGTGCATTTTTTGAACGGACGGCAGGCATAACCTCCTCCATAGCGAATCGGATTTTCGGCCTCATTATTTTATTATAACAACTTTTTGGGGGATTTTCAAGGGGGAAAAAAGGAAAGAACCGGTATTGCAAAAAGGGACGGCGTCCCGTCCTACGGGATCCGTTTTTTGCAGTACGTCCACGGCCATCGTTCCCGTGATTGAACGAGGCCGGCTTTCACCGGATTGTTGATTGCATACGGGATGGTCCGTTGGAGTTCCATGTCATCACGAATAACATGATCATGGCTTTCGTCCTGCCAGAATGCTTCCGATCTTCCAAGAATCCGATTTGCCTGTGATGCGGTGTACTTCTTTAAAGATCCGATGGTGCCGGTGAGCTTGCAGGACGGGACGGCGTCCCGTCCTATGCATCTGATCCATTGTGGCCGGGACGTTGTCCCGGCCTATGGCATCAAAGGCTTTTGTGCTTTTCCGCAATGGCCTCCGCCAGGGCGTCGAGGGCCTTGAAATCGGCCTCTCGGGGGTATCCCTTGCACATCACGGGCGGAATGACCTCGACCTTCAGGTTGGGTATCGATGCCGCAATCTGTTCCACGGCCTTGCTGGCCCAGCCGTACGAACCGATGATGGATGCGAATTTCAGCTTGGGCCTCAGGGCGTTGGCCAGGTGGGCGGCATAAATAACCTGGGGGTGCGGACCCACATGCACCGTGGGCGTGCCCACAACCAAGGTCGCCGCGTCCACCAGCGACATGGCGAGTTTGCCGATGTCGGTTACGGACAGGTCGAACTGGTACACGGTGACGCCTTTTTCAGTCAGACGGCCCACCAGGCGCTGCACCATCCTGCGCGTGCTGCCGTGCATTGAAATATAGGGAATCACCACTTCGTTTTTTGATTTGTCCGAGATCCAGTCCCTGTATGCGTCCATGATGAAGGAAGGTTTTCCGTACACGGGTCCGTGGCTCGGGGCGATGAATTCCACGGGCAGGTCCTTGATTTTATCCATGTTGTTTTTAATGACATTCCGGAACGGCATCATGATTTCAGCATAGTAACGCTTGGCCGCCTCGTATACGCGCGCCTCGTCCGCGGCATAGAGGTCTGATGTGGCCAGGTGGGAGCCGAAAAAATCGCATGTGAAGAGAATGCGGTCCTGCTCGAGCCAGGTGACCATGGTTTCGGGCCAGTGCACCCACGGTGCGTGGATGAATTTCAAGGTTTTGTCTCCGATGGAAATGGTCTGGCCGTCCTCCACCGGAGAAATGCGGTCCCCGGCCACGCCCAGATGGTCCACCAGCATGGTTTTGCATTTGGCCGTGGCAAGCACTTTTGCGGACGGGTACTTCTCTTGAACCTT
>JBFZEN010000010.1:0-9731 GCA_041306805.1 bacterium | reverse complement strand
GAGAATGGCAATCGTAGCTTTTTTGAACATGGCAATACTCCTAATGATTTGGGGGGATAGGGATTAGGAGAAAAAGAGAGTTCCGAGTTCCGAGAATGAAATCATATATCTCGGGACTATGAATTCGTAATTCGTGACTTCTTTTTCCCAACCCCCAATCCCTGTCCCCGATTCCCATCTACTGAATGTCCAACAATTCCACCGTAACGCTGCCTTCGGTCCTAAAGGACCTACGGCTCGGAAGTCTTTTATATTGCGTTTATGGTTTACTATTGTGCCGATGGTTTATCCAACAGCTCCACGGTTACCGAGCCTTCGGTCATTCCGGTGACCTTCGCCCGGTATCCTTCGAACGCCGCGGCGGACAGGCGCTGGGCCAGATCGTCGGCCTTGTCCTTGAACGTGATTTCGAGCGTGGCGAACCCGTCGTCGAAATCGCGCTGCACCACGGACTGAACGCCGCGGACCACGTAGGGAAGCGTTCCCTTGAAATTGGAAAGCCGCATGAAATCGACGTTCTTCACGTTCAGCGTGACCGTGTTTCCCGATGTCACTTCGCCGGACCATTTCGACACGATTTTACCGACCAGGTCCTGCGACAGGGCGGCGCACGCCTTCTGAATGGCCAGAGTGCCTCCGGCCACGTCGTCGATATGCGAATACTTGCCCTGGGCGGTCGACACGGCGACCACCTCGCCCGTGTTGGCCCTAATGGCGCGAACCGTGACCGTGGCCTGCTGCGAGCGGATCGTCGTTCCGTACACCTCCACCTGAACGGTCTTGGCCAGCGCCTTGCCCGAGAGCACGAATTCGGCGCCCGTCTTTTTGCCGAGGGCGGCGGCCTGCGCGGTATTGCCCGCCAGAATGGCCGAGGCCTTGGCGTCGGTCAGGTTCTTCTGCACGGTGGCGTCGTCCACGAACCGGAACCCCTTCGCCATGAAGGCGTCCATGATCGCGGTCTCGGCCGTGTTGAGATCGGCCGAAATCAGATGCCCCGCGCCGGGCGTTTCGCCGATGTTCTGTTCCTGAATCAAGACGACGAGCCTGGGCATGTTCTTCCGCCGCAGGAGGGTGGCGATGGCGTCGAGGTCGCTTTTCAGGTCCGCGGTCTTGACGACGGCCTTCACCGTCACTTCGTACATGTCGTCGGCCGTCCTGCCCTCGTGGATGATGCTGTATTTCTGAACGTAGCCTTCCGTCTTGCTCAAAATGCGGTCCTCGATGAGCTGGGCGTTCTCGACGAGCGATTCGGCCTGTATCATCGTGCCCAGGGTCTGTTCGACCGCCTTGCGCAGGGCGTCCTCGACGGCGTCGTCCTTGGCATGGGCCGCGTCGCCGCCCACGATGGATCCGTTCCCCGTGGCCGTCACCTCGGCCGGCCCCGCGGGAGCGGCCACCTGGGCGCCCGCGTGAATACACAATCCGGCGGCGATGAAGACCGCGGCCAGGGCGGTTGATGTCATTTTCCTCACGAGACTCCTCCTAAAACGTCATTCTGAGCGCGTTCTGGAAGTCCCTGATGATGAGCAGGGCGTCGGCGCCTGAAACGCTTTTCGAAGGTCCGAACGCCCCGTCGATGGGGTCGGCCTTCATGATGCCTCGGTCCACGCAGAGACAGACGGCGTTGTACGCCCAGTTCGACGGATTCATGTCGGGAAACCGCGCGGGCGAGCCGACGTATTTGGTCGCGAGGCCCTGGTCGCCGGTCACCGCGATCAATATGTTCTGGATGAAGGCGGCGTAATCGACGCGCGTGATTTTTTCGTCGGGCCGGAAGGTGCGGTCCGGAAACGGCTCCATGGCTCCCGCCTTGAGCACGTTTTCGATCCAGGTTCTGGCCCAGTGGCTTTCGATGTCCGTCGCCGCTGGCAGGTTTTCCTTCGTCCGGGTTTCCATGGACGTGGGATCCGCCGGCGGACGGAAACCGGTGTCGTATGTTTTCACCTTGCGCTTCTCGAGCACCTCGAGCAGCTTCAATTCCTCGATGAACAGCACGGCCATGTCGGCGCGGTCGATTTCATTGATCAGGGCGATTTTCGCGCCCATTTTCGTTCCCGGCGCGGCGCGCTGGATTTTCTGTATGGTTTCCCATTCGGCGTTCGCGTCCTTCGAAAAATCACCCTTGAGGGAGACGACCCGGCCGAGCAAAGCGGACGCGTCCGGGAACTGCAGGGCTTCCTTGAACGCCACGGCCTTGCCGAACAGCGCCTTCTCGGAATTCGGATCGAGTTTCAGCGCTTTGTCGAACTGTTTCACCGCGTCATCGAGCCAGTCCTCCCCGTTTTTCTGCAGGGTGAGTATCTGTCCCTTGGCGATGGGCCCGTCTATGAATTTGGAATCTTTGCCCATGCCCTTGTCCACGGCTTCGAGGGCCTTGTCGAATTCGCCTTTTTGAGCCAGCACCAGACCCCGGCCGATGTATCCGCCGGGGTAATCGGGATTCAGCGCCGTGGCCCGGTCGAACTCCATTTCGGCCCCTGTCAGCTGCCCGGTTTTGAGCTCGCGCAAGCCCTGGCTGTAATGGTTGCCGGGCGTGTCGAGAAGCGATTCTTCCTTGACGGGCTTGGGTCCGCATCCGGCCGCAATCAGGCCGGCGGCGGCCGTCAGAACCAGAATTTTCTTGAGGAGTGCAGCTTTCATAAGCACCTCCGATCAGTCGAGAATAAACATGACTTTGCAATGCTGCAAAAAGTTCATGCTCGCGGCGGCTCCGTGGATTTTTTGCGCATCGCCCGATGAAACCACCACGTCGGTTTTATTCGGACCCGAGGCCTGAACGGCCTTGACCACGAGCGGGTTGTCGGTCACGCGTTCGTTGGCCCTGGCCCTGACCACGTCCTTTTCATAACCCACCATGCCGATGTCCACGGCGTATTCGCGGCTGACGAATTTGGATCCATACACCTCATCGCCCTGGTTGTCGACCACCTTGGGCGCCATGGCCGGGCGTACGCCCAGACCGCGCGCGTCGATGATCAGTCCCGTGAAGGCCGAACCTCCCGATCCCGGGGATGACGCGTTGGCCGTCATATTCACGCCCTGGGGAAGCGGCTTGTCCGCAGGCCAGGGCTGCCCGCATGTGGGGCACAGGGGCTGGTTCGAGGTCTGCAGGGTGCCGCCGCCGAAGGCCTGGGGGCCGGGCAGGACGGCGTCGGAGATGATGCCCAGCATGGGCACTTCGATGTCCACTTCCACGTCGCCGGTGGACATGTAGCGCGTATCGACGACCTTGGCGCCCTTGATCGCGCCGTCTATTCTGGTCTTGATCACGTCGCTCGTCAGCATGGCGTTTTCGACCGTGGTTTCGGAAGACAGAAAGACGCCCTTGACGGCTTCGAGCGCGTTCCGGTAGGCGTCCAGCCTGGCCGCGCGGATGGCGCCGGCGCGCTGGGCCGCGAGGGGCGCGTTCGGATTCGGGGCCCCGATGCCCGAGCTTCTGATCGTCTGCGTGGTCCAGTTGACGTTTCCTGAAGCGTCACCGGCCGGTCCGATTTGCTGAACGTATCCCTGGGCCATCACCCACATGGGAATCATAACCAGAACGCAAATCCATGCTGCTGCTCGATTACGCCACATAATTACCTCCTTTGACTGGTCGGATGTTTTCCAAAATAACGGTTCCCATTTTCAGATATAATTCATTGATTTTAATCATTATAGGCATTTCAGCCCGATTTTTCGCGCATAAAAACAGTTGAAATGCAAATTCAATGCCCTTTGTTCTAAAGGACATTCGGCTCCTAATTATTAATTAACTGTTCCGCACTTATTGTTGTGCCGGTGTTGTTTCAACGAGCTCCGCGGTTGCCTATCCAATGACGAACAAAAAAAAAGAGCGAATGACGGGGGTCGAACCCGCGACATCCAGCTTGGGAAGCTGGCGCTCTACCAACTGAGCTACATTCGCTTGTCAAGGCATCTTTTTACAATGCCTTATAAAATACTATTTTCCCCCAAAAAATCAAAGGTTTTTTTTATTCCCTCCACCGTGATTAAGAATCCTTTTATCCTGTTTAAAAAGATCCCGTTCATTCGCCGTCGCCGCGTCACAGCCACGGCGGCTGTGATGCCGTGGACCGATAATATATCCACCCCGCCGGTCAAAGTCAACAGCAATTGCCGCTCAGAATACGATGTCGAATTTCGAGTATTTCCCGGACCATGGTCCCCATTCCACGCCCACGTTCCGCACTGAGGCGTGCGGATTTCCCGTCCGCAGTTCCCGGATCAGCGATTCGACCATGGCCCGCTGGCCTTCCGCCACCATTTCCACTTCGCCCGTGAACAGATTGCGCACCCACCCGCACAGGTTCAGCCGGCCGGCCAGATGCCTGACGAAAAACCTGTATCCGACGCCCTGGACCATGCCCGAAACGACGATGCGCGCCTGAACCCAATCCGTTTCCATCGACTCCGCCTTCCGAAAACAGCGTGAACCGCCGCGGCTGCCTTGCCGATAGGGTAATTAAACCAAACATGATTTGAAAGTCAAGTTCCAATTGAGACATTTTCCGTTGATTTTTTCAATATTTATCGCCATCTTGACCCTCGACACGATTATTCATTGCCGGCCGGCATGGTTCGTCATTTTTTTTAAAAGCGGGCCTTCCGGTCCTGATCAACCTGAAAATCAATCCGGAACCGAAATGGATGATGCGCAGCTGATGCAACGCGTCCGGGAGGGCGATGAAGCGGCTTTCCGCCTGATCGTCGAGACGCACCAGAGACAGATACTGAACCTGTGCTACCGGTTTGTGGCCAACCAGCAGGATGCCGAGGAGGTGGCGCAGGACGTGTTCATCCACCTGTTCCGTTCCGCGAAAACGTACCAGCCCACGGCCAAATTGTCCACCTATCTGTACCGGATCGCCGTCAACCTGTCCCTGAACCGGATCAGGGACAGAAAGCGGAAGCGGATGTTTTCGCTCGAGGCGATGAAATCGGAAAGGCACCGGGAACTGCCGCACCCGGATGGATCTCCCGACCGCATCCTCGAGAAAAGCGAACTGGCCGCCCAGGTGCGCAAGGTGCTCGACGGGCTTCCGGAATCACAGAGAACCGCCGTGGTGCTGAAGCGGTTCGAAGGCATGTCATACGAAGAAATCGCCGGCGTCATGCACTGTTCCGTGTCGGCCGTGGAATCGCTTCTGCACAGAGCCAAAATCGGCCTGAAAAAAAAGCTCAAACCGCTGGTTTCATAACGAAGGTTTTCCGGCATCACGGTGTTTCATTTCTTAGAGAGGACGCAGTCGCATGAAATGCCAAATCACCACAAAAGAGCTGTCTCGTTACCTGGACGGCGAGCTCGGACGCGGAGACAGAAGCCAAATCGAAAGGCATCTGGCTTCATGCCCCGAATGCGGGCGAATTCTGGCCGAACTGAAGCGGGCGTGGGATTTGCTCGAACTGCTGCCCCGGGCCGCACCCGCCCCGTACCTGGCCACGAGGGTTCTGGCGAAGGCCGCGAAACCCGCGGGATTCTTAGCGGACGGATGGTTCCGGCGGCTGGTGTTTCCCGTGACCACGGCCATGGTGATGGCGGCGGGCCTGTGGCTTGGAAGTCTCGCGGGCCGGAACGGCGAAACCGCGGCATCGGGGCAGGCGGAAGAAACCGCCGTGCTTTCGTACATCGACCATCTCGACGACATGCCGTCGGCTTCATTGAGCTACGCCTACTTCAATACAACCGCTCAGGAATAAGGGGGGCGCGATGCAGAAAAAATGGATATGGCTCTGCCTGATACTCTCCATGGCGTTCAATGTCGCCTTTCTCGGCGCGCTCGGATACAGACTGTGGACGCGAAAGCACGGGCCGCCCGCGCGGGAGGAGTTTGCGAGGCGGACCCCCCCGAGGGAAGGCCCCGGGCTGCGCCAGGAACAGAAGGAGCGGTTCGACGCGATGCACAAGGAATTCTTCCCCCGCATCCGCGCCATCCGCGTGCAGCTTCGCAGCGAACGCGACGCGCTGGCTGCGCTGTTGAAAGAGGAAAACCCCGACACGAACCGCATCCATGCCCGGCTCGACAAGATCAGCGGGCTGCAGGCGCAGATCGAGAAGCAGGTGGTGTTTCAGATGCTCAAGGAGAAGGCCATTCTGGACCCGCCGCAGCGGGAGGCCTTCGTGCAGAGAATTCTCCGGAGAATGGGAGAGAGGGAACCCGGACCGGGCCGAGATCCGCGGTGGAAACCGCCCGGAGCCCCCGGCGACAGGGAAAAGCCATGGCAAAACCATGAATCCAATACGGAAGAAAAAAGAAAGGAGCCACAACCATGAAGAAATATTTAAACACGGCATTGGCGATGCTGCTGACGGCGGCCCTGATGGCGCCTGCCGCGGCCCAGGATAAAAAAGTCGTCAAGAAAACCGTTTCCGGCGGGTCCGCCCCCGCGGTGACGGGCGTCCATGAAGGCATTCCGGACCTGACGGATGCGCAGAAAGACCAGATGAAGAAAATCAGGCTCGAGGCCTCGAAGACGATGCTGCCGCTTCAGGCGCAGCTCGAGGTCAAAAGCGCCGAATTGAAGAGCCTGCTCATTTCCGAGAATCCGAACATCACGGCCGTCAATTCGAAGATCGATGAAATCGCTTCCCTCAGGGCGCAGATGCAGAAAAAGCGCGTGAGCCAGCAGCTCGAGATCCGCAAACTGCTGACTCCGGAACAGCGGCTGGCTTTTGACGAGCGCATGCTGAAAGGCCTGGAACGCATGGAAGACGGCCTGCGCCGGGTCAGGGAGATGCGCATCCAGCGCCGCGGGCCCGGGGCTTCGGATGAGCCGGTCATCATGGAAAACGAGGAAAGAATTGAGCTCGAATGAGCGAAATCAAGCTTGTGTGATTGAGCTCGAATGAGCGAAATCAAGCTTGCGTGATTGAGCTCGAATGAGCGAAAAAACGGTTCTTTCGGACCGTATAAAAATCCCGCCGTGCGGCAATGTCACGGCGGGATTTTTATTACCTGTCGGTTGAGGCACGGCTATTTTCCTGTGTCTTTGGCCATGTCGTCCAGCATGGCATCGATGTTCCATTTCGGCTTCCATTTGAGTTCGCGTTCGGCCTTGACGGGCGACATGAAAAAGGGGACCATGTCCTCCTTTTTTTCGGGGGCCATTTTCAGGTTGCCCCTGTTGCCGAAGGCGCGGTTGACCGATTCCGCGAAACGCAGGTGCGAAATGGGTTCCCCGCAGCTGACGTTGAAGGTTCCGGACAGGTCGGGGCTTTCGACGGCCAGGGCGATGGCCCGCGCCACGTCCTTGACGTACACGTAATCCCTGGCCCCCAGCCCCTTTCCCCACACCGTGAGCGGCTGCTTCCATTGCGCCTGCCTGATGAAGGTGCCCACCATGAATTCTTCCGGCTCCTCGGGGCCGACCACCTGGCCGATGCGAAGGCATTTGGTGCGGGTTCCGAATTTCGCGTCGTTGTAATGGGCCATTTTCTCGCAGGCCAGCTTGCTGATGCCGTACGGCGTGGCCGGAGAACAGTCCTGGTTTTCCGCGAATGGAAGGGCGTTCACCTCGGGATTGTACACCAGCCTCGAGGAAGCGAACACGACGTTGCGCACCCCGTTCTGAACGCATGCCTGCAGCAGCCTGTCCGTTAAAACCATGTTTTCCATGATATAATCGATCATGACCCTGTCCTTCTGATTGCGCAGGCCGGCCAGATGCACCAAAGCGTCGGCGTTTTTCAGTATCCTGTCGAGACCTGAACGGTAATCGGTTTCAATCAGTTCATGGGGGATATGGTTTGAGTAAAAGGCGGAATCGAGTTTTTTACGGTCGCGGCTGAACAGGACCATATGATGGCCCCGGGCATGCAATTCGAGCACCGTGTACTGGCCTATGAAACCCGCGGCCCCCGTTATAACGACTTTCAAATCATGGCTCCCTGAAGATGAACGTTTCAAGCTGAAATCAGCCGGCCGATCCGGCTGCGGTTCTCTGAAATGGTGCAAATGTTGAGCCGTAAACCGGTGGGGGGTGATCGAAAAGGATCCGGCAACGGACACGGCGGGCCATTTTCATCAGGGCTGTGCGGATTCGGCCAGCAGTTTTTTGACGGCATCCACCAATTCCTTTGAAAGCGGTTCGGTTTTCGAGCCGAATCGGCAAGCCACCTGCCCTTTCCTGTTCAGCAGGAACTTGTTGAAATTCCATGATACGGCGCCGGGGCCTTCGGGCTCCGAAGGCTGTTTGGTCAGCCATTGATACAGGGGCGCCTGGTTCTTGCCCTTCACCGAGATTTTCGCGAACATGGGAAAGGTCACGTTGTACTTCAGGGAACAGAACTGCATGATCTCGCCGTTGGTGCCGGGTTCCTGGAAGAGGAAATTGTTCGCGGGAAACCCCAGCACCACGAGGCCGCCGTCCTTGTAGGTCTTGTACAATTCTTCAAGGCCGCTGTATTGGGGGGTGAATCCGCATTTGCTGGCGACGTTGACCACGAGAACCACCTTGCCCGCGAAAGTCATCAGCGGAAGGGGTTTGCCTTCGATGTCGTCCATCGTGAAATCGTAAAGCGATTGGGACATGGCTGTGCCTCCATTCAAAAGAAACAGAATGACCGTAATCAAACCTGCTCTGTTCATGATGTTTATCCTCCCGGACGGTGCGGCGAAACCGCCGTCACAGACGGCGGACTCCAAATATGCATCGACACAGTCGTGCGGTTCCATAACATCCATATGGGGGATTTTTTTCATGCCGCACGACCTTCGGCCGATGCACTCCAAAGACTACGGATTATTTCATCAGGACCAACTTGCGCGTTTGAACCGCGCCGCCCGTCCCGAGGCGGCATATATACACTCCCCCGGGGAATTTTGAAGCATCCCACTTCGCCTCGTGCGGCCCCGGCTGCAGTTTGCCTAAAACCGGGACCGCGATTTCTTTTCCCGTGAGATCAAAAATTTTCAATGAGGCGAATCCATATGTATTCATGGTGAAGGGAATGACGGTGACCGGGTTGAAGGGGTTGGGATAATTCTGGCCGAGAGTGCAATTTTCGGGTACGGATGACCCGGCATTGTCATTCACAGCAGTGAATTCCGAGAGGGGCCGCTTCCAGACGCCGCCGTCCGTGCCCGCGTAGAGCACATTCCCAAGAACATAGAGGGAGTAGAACCACCGGAAAGGGCAGCCTTCGCCGGCGTTCCTCCAGCTCTGGCCGGCGTTGGTGGAGAGACAAATCCCCTGATCCGACCCGGCGAAAAGGTTGGATCCGCTTTGGGCGAACGCAATGATCCTCTTATCCGTCAAGCCGGTGTTGGCTGCCGCCCATGTCATGCCGCTGTCGGTGGATCGGTAGAGGCCGCCCATGGTTCCCGCGTACAGCGAACCGGCCGATGAAAACAGGGACAGCACGATCAGGTCCATCAAACCGGTATTGACTGCCGTCCACGATGCTCCGTCGTTCGTCGAGCGGAAGACGCCGCTTCCGTAAGTCCCGGCGAGAAGGTCGGATCCGCTGAAAATCAAGTCCCGGATATTGGTATTGGCCAGCCCGCTGTTCAAAGGGGTCCAGTCGGCGCCGTGGTTCGTCGTTTTATAAATCCCGCTGTAGGTTCCGGCGAACATCGCGGAGCCGTTCTTCACGAGGATGAGGGTCGATCGCATCTCGGATGCGGAAGGCATGCCGTTCGTCAGCGCGCTCCACCCGGTTCCATTGAACACGGACACGCCGCCGGCGGTCCCGGCAAAAAGGCTGTCGCCGTCCGGCAACAGGGAATACA
>JBFZEN010000009.1:0-4073 GCA_041306805.1 bacterium | reverse complement strand
TTTTTCTGCCATTTTGGCATTAATTTAATGGTACCAGGCAATGGGTACTGGGTGATGGGTGAGTGGCGGTAGATTTTATAATTCAGTGGAAAAGTACGGAATATCTCAGATCTCAGATTTCAGATCAACGATCTCAGATCTGATCTGGTGTCTTGGTTTCTTCTTGATCTGACATCAAAGACCATTGGCCCTAAAGGATCTTCGGTCTGAGATTGTTATCTATTCATTTCATTGGCGATGGGCGATTTCCGATTTACGATGTGCGATGCCTGAAGCACGTTGCACGATCTCTGATGCACGAGGCACGATGCCCGAAACCCTGCCTTCGTGTTTGCGTATTCTTTTTAAATTGGCTATATTTAAAACCGATGAATACGCCATTTAATACAGGAGGCATATCATGCGGAATCTCGTTCAACTGGTTTGCCTGTCATCTCTCATCTGTTTTTCAGGGTGCGGCAGGAAAATGACGCACAAACAGGTCTCCGTCGAAACCATCCATGCCGAGGTCGCTAAATTCAGCCCCGTCCGGCTGGGCTGCGACCTGTCTGAAATCAATCCCGGCGACAGGGAGGCGTTGAAGCTCATGGTGAAGGCCTCGCAGTTCGCGGACACGCTTTTTCTGCAGCAGGTATGGGAAGGCAATCCCGCACTGCTCGCCGGACTGAAGGCTTCCGGCGGTCCGGAGGCCGCCGACGCTCTCGATTTTTTCACCATCATGTTCGGTCCGTGGACCCGGATCGACAACGACAAACCGTTTTTGACCGGCAGGATCAAACCGTTGGGCGCTTCCTTTTATCCCGAGGATATGACGAAGGAGGAATTCAACGCCTGGATCAAGGCCCATCCCGAAGACAGGGAAACCTTCGAAAGCAATTTCACCGTGATCAGGCGCGGGAACGGGGGATTGAAAGCCGTTCCGTATTCGGAATATTATTCGGCCGGGCTGTCCGCCATGGCGCAGCTGCTGCGCCGGGCCGCAGGCGCCGCCTTTGACCGGTCGCTCGCAGCCTACCTCGAAGCGCGGGCATCGGCGCTCTTGAACGACGATTATTTCGACAGCGACCTGAAGTGGATGGACCTGCGGGGCGATGTCGAAGCCGTGATCGGGCCCTATGAAGTATACGAAGACAGGCTGTTCGGATTCAAGGCGGCTTTCGAATCGTACATCTGTCTGGTGGACCGCGCCGCCAGCGACAAGCAGAAGGAAATCGTGCGGCATCTGGACGCCATGGAACAGGCCCTGCCCCTGGCCGCGGAACACCGCAATTTCAGCCGCGGGAAGGCGTCGCCGATCAAGATCGTCCAGCTCGTCTATTCCGCGGGCGACGCGAAGGCCGGCGTGCAGACGGCGGCGTTCAACCTGCCCAACGACGAGCGCGTGCGCGAAGCCAAGGGATCCAAAAAAGTCATGCTGAAAAACGTGATGAACGCCAAGTTCGAAACCTGCTGGGTTCCCATCGTGCGCGAAGCGCTGACTGCCCGAGACAACGCGCGCGTCTCCTTCGACGCCTATTTTTACGAGACGCTGATGCACGAAATCAGCCACGGCCTCGGCCCGGGCACCATCACGGTCGCCGGCGAAAAAACCACGGTCAACAAGGCATTGAAGGACCTCTATTCAACCGTCGAGGAATGCAAGGCGGACGTGCTGGGTCTTCTCAACACGCAATACCTCATCGACGGAGGCGTTCTGCCGAAATCGCTCGAACACAGCCTCTACGCCACCTCGGTCGGGGGCATGTTCCGTTCCATCCGCTTCGGCATCGACGAGGCCCACGGCGGCGGTGTGGCCATACAGCTGAACCGGTACCTCGACGTCGGAGCCTGCCGGGTGGAACAGGACGGCAAATTCTCCGTGGACGACGCCGTAATGAAGCGGGCCGTCAAAGCCCTGGCGGCCGACCTGCTTCTCATCGAGGCCACGGGCGATTACGGCCGGGCCAGGACGTTCATTGAAAAGAACCGCTTTCTCCGCCCCGAGGTGTCCGCCGTTCTCGACCGCCTGAAATCCGTCCCCATCGACATCAGACCGGTTTACCCCCTTGAACAAGAATCCGGGACCGGTTGATCGCGGGGCTGAAAAAAAGATGGAACGCGGAAGGGGGATACCGCGAGCTGCTCCGGCTGGCCTTTCCCCTCATCCTCGGCACGAGTTCCTTCACCATCCAGCAGGTGGTCGACCGGATTTTTCTCGCGTGGTTTTCGCCCGAAGCCACGGCCGCGGCCCTGCCCGCCGGCTTGATGAATTACACGTTGATATCGGTCGCCACGGGCACGGCTGCGTACGTCAGCACGTTCGTCGCCCAATACACGGGGGCCGGGCAGGAAAGACGCATCGGTCCCGTGGTGTGGCAGGGTATTTATTTTTCTTTCGCCGCCGGCGTTGTGATGATGATCTTCTATCCCCTCGCGGCGCCGGGATTCCGTCTGGCGGGACACGCCGCCGAAGTCCAGGCCATGGAAACGACCTATTTCCGAACGCTGCTGTGGGGGACTTTTCCCGCCGTGGCCTCGAACGCCCTGTCCGGATTTTTCAGCGGCCGCGGAAAAACGTGGACCGTCATGTGGGTGACGGCGGCCGCCACGGGCTTCAACATCGTTTTCGACTATCTGCTGATTTTCGGCAAGGCGGGTTTTCCCGTCCTCGGCATTTTCGGCGCGGCTGTGGCCACGGTGCTGTCGCAGGCCGTTTCCCTTTTCGCCTATGCCGCGCTGATGTCCAAGCGGGGGTACGAGGAGCGTTTCCGCGTGCTCGGCGGCCGGCGTTTCGACGGAGCCCTGTTCGCCCGGCTGATCCGTTTCGGTTTTCCGTCAGGGATGCATTTTTTCCTCGACATGATCGGTTTCGCGCTCTTTCTCATGGTGGTCGGCCGGTACGGAACGGTTCCCCTGGCCGCCACCAATGTGGCGTTCAACATCAATAATTTCGCGTTCATGCCCATGATCGGTTTCGGCCTGGCCGCATCCATTTTCGTGGGCCGGAAGCTGGGGGAAAACAATCCCGAGACGGCCGAATACGGAACCTGGTCCGCGGCGCACCTCACTTTTGTCTATATGGCCGTCGTGGCCGCTCTGTATGTGGCCCTGCCCGGCGTGTTTCTCGCGCCGTACCTCGCCAGGGCCGATGCGGTTGAATTCGGCCCCATCGCGGCCCTGGCAGGGCATTTGCTCAGGTTCGTGGCCGTGTATTCCCTGTTCGACACCATGAACATCATTTTCGCCTCGGCGGTCAAAGGGGCGGGAGACACCCGCTTCGTGATGCGGGTGTCGGTAGCGCTTTCGTGGTTTGTTCTCCTCCTGCCGTCCTATATCGGATTGAAAACGGGCCTCGCGGGGCTCGACGGCCTGTGGACCATCGTGACCGTGTACATATGCACCACGGGAATCGTTTTTCTTCTGCGCTTCATGAGGGGAAAATGGAAGACCATGCGGGTGATCGAGTCCGTTTGAGGCCCATATGCGGGAATGACGCGAAAGAACACCACGGACGGACACGGAAACACAAGGGAAAAACAGAAACACAAAAGCCAATCGGGGCAATGACAGGCATCGGGCGTGCGGAGCTCCCTGTCAGGACCGGATGATCATGAATCATTGGGATGAACGGAAGGATAGCGCGGTTTATGCGGATTGACAGGATTATACCGGGGCGGGTGGCGCGAAAAATCAGACAGAGGTACGGCGCCGTCGGCATTCAATTGATGGACATCACCGTGCTGTCCTATATCGCCCTTCTGGGTATTCTGGTGGTGCCGTTTCACCGGGATGTCGCAGACTGGGCCGTCTATCCGGCCGCGCACGCGGCCGCGATGGTCCTGATTCTGGAAGGGCTGCGGTTGGCACACCTGCGGCCGAATGCGGTGACCCGGCTTTTACGGATGTTTTATCCGGCGATGGGGCTCGGCCTGCTCTGGAAGGAACTCGACGGGCTCGTGACCATGATTTTCCCGTACTGGGCCAACGATTTTGTGGTCGGCCTCGACCTGAAACTGTTCGGAGTGCATCCCACGGTCTGGATTGAACGCTGGTTCAACATCCCGCTGACCGAGGCAATGTATTTTCTGTACGTG
>JBFZEN010000008.1:0-5574 GCA_041306805.1 bacterium | reverse complement strand
TACGGCGACAAACCCGACTGGAACGGGGAAGTCAGTTTCGGCGGCCCGGTTCCTTTGATCAGCAAAAAGCTGGGCGGGTTGAGTTTCTTCGTGACACACAGGACCAACAAGGAAATGTTCGCCCTTCCCACCAACCGCGATTATTATGTTGAGCAAAATTCGCAGGCCAAGGTAACCACCAAAATCCTGCCGTCCATGAAACTGACGGTCGAGGCTTTGTATTCGGTGACCAACACGGTCCAATCGGCTCCGCGCGCAGACGGCATGGACGCATACATGACCAGCGGGACCGATATTCTGTACTCGACGATCGCCACGGGCACCGATTACGTGCTCGGCCAGAACGCGGCCCTGTATTACCCCGCAGCGCTCAACAATTTCGACATCTACCGGTCCATGGAAGGCATCTCGATCGACCACGTGCTCAGCCCCAGCACGTTCTACAACGTGCGGATCTCGGCGAGCCGCGTGAAGAATTTCTGCGGAGGACCGAGCTATTTCCGCGACGAAACGCCCATCAAGACCTTCGGCTCCACCGCGGTCGATGAAACGCCGCTGGGATACAAAATCGGCATCTACACGATGTACGACGGCATGTCGAGCTCGGGCGAAGGCTCGGTGCGCGACTATTCCGAAGTCAACACCGTCAACGCCAAAATCGACATGACCAGCCAGGTCAACAAGTACAACCAGGTCAAGGTCGGCGGCGAAATCAACTACGACGACATCAACACGAGCTACGAACACAACCAGATCGGCGACACGGGCAACAACTGGATCATCGAGTGGAGAAGGTTCCCGTACCGCGCCGGCGCTTATCTGCAGGACAAGCTGGAATTCAAGGGCATGATCGCCAACATCGGCTTGAGGGCCGACATGAACTTCCCGAATTCCAAGGCGTTCACCCTCGAGCGGTATTCCATGTACTTCCGCAAGAAATTCATGGAAACGTTCCAGCAGGTTGCGCCCTTCACGGACGCCGAGAACCATATCAAGCTCAGCCCCCGTCTGGGCATCTCGCATCCGATTTCGGACAAGGCCAAGCTGTATTTCAATTACGGCCACTTCTATTCGGCGCCGACTTCCGACGAAATGTTCATGATCATGAAACGGTCGAAGGGTCTCACCGACATCGGCAACCCCTCGGTCGATTTCGCGAAGACGGTGGCGTATGAATTGGGAGTCGAGTACGGCATCTCCAACATGTTCATGCTGCATTTGTCAGGCTATTACAAGGACGTGAGCGACCAATTGGCCAACGTCCATTACCTGGGTTTTGACGGCGGCGTGGATTATTGGTCGCGCCAGAACCAGAACTATGAGGACATCCGCGGATTCGAGGCCAGGTTTGAAAAGCGTTTTGGGGCCTGGGTGACGGGATGGGCTTCATACAACTACATGGTGACCTCCTCCGGTTACATCGGACGGCAGGTCTACTACGAAGACACCCGCAGGCAGGAGATGGAAGGATTGATGAGCCCTGAGCAGAACCGGCCGCTCGTCAGACCGCTGGCCCGGGCCAACATCACCTTCAGCAGCCCCGCTGATTTCGGGCCGGCCGTCGCCGGGTTCAAACCCCTCGGCGACCTCCGGATGGACTTTCTCTATCAGTGGAGAGCGGGCAAGTTCGAGGCTTCCGGCAGTTACAGCTCGTGGAATCCCAAAGGCGACGTGAACAAGATTGCTGATCTGCAGTGGAAGGGCAGAACCACCATCGACATGAGGCTGAGGAAAAACTTCAACGTCAAGAAAACCTCCTTCGGCCTGTACCTCGACATCGCCAACGTGCTCAACCTCAAGTATCTGGAAGAGTCGGGTTTCGCGAGCGTGGACGACAGGAATGCCTACATGCGGTCGCTGCACCTGGCGCGGTACGCCGGAGACGAGGCTGCGACGGGCGCAGAATATGCAGGCATGGGCTACATCGCGGGCGACGACAAGCCGGGCGACGCGAAGAGCGACGACAAGCCCTACATCAACATGCCCAACCGCGAGTTTCTCACCTATTTGAATCCAAGGGCCATTACGCTGGGCATTGGAATCAATTTTTGACAGGGTGAAAACCAAATAGAGAAGAAAAAAGGAGTGCAACGATGAAAAGAAAATATTCTATTATAGGGTTCATGTTGTTCTGTTTCCTCTTCATGTTCGCCGCGGCCCAAGCGGGTTTCATCAAGCAGGTCCAGGTCGGCAATTACTGGACGTGGGTCGACGACATGACGGCCGCGGGGGAGACGAACACCGGCGACCGCGGGGGCATGTACCAGAACGCCCACTGGATGGGCTGGCCCGCCTGCGCGGTGCAGAACTCGGGATGGTACATGGGCACCCCGAACTGGAAGGACGAAAAAGGAACCGTGTGGCCCGTTAAACTCAGCGGCGCCGCGCCGGTCACCTACAACGAACAGCAGTGCACCATGCCTGTGGCGGACGCGGAGGGGTATTACATCCGCAGGTACCGCAGGTACCAGCCGCCCACCATCATGGTTGACGGCAAACAGGTTCAGGACCCGTTTCCGCTCGAAGGCGACGCGGTCGCTCCCGACAAAATCCCGGGAACGGCGGACATTTTGGTGACCTCCACGATCAATACCGATATGGGGGTCACGGTCACCCAGAAAGTATTCGCCTGGAGCCAGAAAAACCACGACGACTACATCGTTTTCAGCTACAAATTCACGAACACGGGAAACACGGATCTGGACGAGGAAATCGAGCTGCCCAGCCAGACCCTGAACAACTGGTACTTTCTCAGGGCGAGCCGGCTCGAACGCTGGGACTCCGAATACTGGTACAGCAGCCGCGGCGAATTGACCACCGACACGCTGCGCATGCAGTTTGCGTATCCCGGCCGCAGGCGTGATTCGAAAATCGTGGACAATACGGGAAACGGCTTCTGGGCGCCGCAGCCCGGATGGATGTGGAACGCCCAATCGGTCGGGCAGGCCGTGCTGCACGTCGACAAATCGGCCTCGGACCACTCGGACGATTTCAACCAGCCGGCCATGACGGCCACGGAAAACAGCGACCTGCTGTGGATCCGCAACGACCCCACCTCCACCGGCCCATCCGATTGGGCGCAGGTGTACAAGGTGATGTCCGAAGGCTGGGGATGGAGGAATTTCGTACTCGACGCCACGGGCGCCAACGTACGTCCAGGGCACCACGGCACCCGCATGGATGAACAGGCGGTGAAAGCCGGCGCGAAATACATTCTGGACCTGCCGTGGGTCACGTACGGCGGATCATATTTCTGGGCCGCCGGTCCCTACACCCTGAAACCCGGAGAATCCATCGAGGTCGTATGGGCCGACGGGTACGGCAACATCAATCCCCTGAAAATCTGGGAAGTGACGGGCGCATGGGAAGCCGGAACGGCCACGCCGCCCCCGGGCATGACGTTCGACAATGCCGCCGGCCAGGGCATCAAAGACAACATGCCCCCCGTGTACAAGGCCTTCCCGGAAGTGTACAACAAGAATTACAACGACTGGGCCAGGGACTGCTGGGTGTTCACCGGCATCGACTCGCTGATCCAGAACATGAACCACGCCCAGTGGAACCAGAACCACAATTTCCAGGCGCCGGTGGCGCCGCCGCCGCCGTCGCTTTCCGTCCAGTCGCTGCCCAATAAAATAGCCATCAACTGGGGCAACGAGTCCGAAACCGCCGCCGATTTCGCCGGTTACAGGCTGTACCGGTCAAAGGGCATGCGCTACGAAGGTCATGTGCCCTGGACCGTGACCAAGGAACACGGCGAATGGAAGCTGTTGAAAGATTTTTCCGGAAAGGCCACACACAGCTATGAAGACTCGGACGTCACGCGCGGCATCGCCTACTATTACTACGTCACCGCCTACGACGACGGCGTGAGCAACGCGCTCGATTGCAACGGCAAGAAGGAAGTGCTTGAGAGCGGCGCTTACATGAACATGACGACAAAGGCGGCCTACCTGACGCGGGCGGGCGGAACAAGCCTCAACGACATCGTGGTGGTTCCGAACCCGTACAGCCTCGAGGGCAAGGATCTGCAGTACCCGGGCGAGCAGAACAAGATCATGTTCATGGAATTGCCTCCGGTCTGCACGATCAAAATCTACACCGAAGGCGGCGACCTGGTGAAGACGATCGAACACACCAACGGCTCGGGCGACGAGGCGTGGGGCGTGACCGCGAATGCGCACATGACCAATGAAATAGGGCAAATCGTGGTGAGCGGCGTCTATATCGCCAATTTCAAGACGCCGGACGGCACAAGCATCAACCGCAAATTCGTCATCATCCGGTAGGACGGTTGGCATGCATTCTCCAGACTTTTTCGACCTGAAACAGACAAGGTCCGGAATAAATAAGGAGTAAATTAACTATGAAAAAATTCATCATTATTTTGGCAGCCGTTTTCTCCGCCACGATATTCACGGCACCCGCCCATTCGGTCATGAAGAAAGTCGGCCAAACCGGGATGCAGTTTCTGAAAGTGGACGCCTCGGCCCGGGCTGCGGCCATGGGCGGAGCGTTCTCGATGGTGGGCGACGACGCCAGCGCCATGTTCTACAACCCGGCCGGCATCGGCCGCATGCAGAACAAGCTCGATTTCTTCTCGGGCAGAACGCAGTGGATAGCCGACATCAATTATACGGCCGCCGGGCTCGCGAAGGGTTTCGGCAACTGGGGCGTCGTCGGCGTGAACGTGCTCTTCGCCGATTACGGCGACGACATGATCGGCACCCAGGTGGCCTCGAATGAAAAAGGTTACACAAAAGATACGGAACCGTTGGACGTCGGAGCCTATGCCTTCGGCCTGAGCTACGCCAAATCGCTGACCGACATGTTCACCATCGGCGGTTCGGTCAAGTACGCGGGCCAGCAACTCGGCAGCAGCGTCGTCGTCGCGGGCGGGGCGGCCAAGGAAAACAAACTAAACGCCCTTGCTTTCGACTTCGGGACGATTTTCTACCCCGGTTTCGAGAGTCTCAGGGTGGGCATGAGCGTCAGCAATTTCTCGGGCGACGTGAAATACTTCGACGAGGCGTTCCAACTGCCCCTCACGTTCAGAATCGGCGCCGCGATGGATGTGATGGACATCTTCGGCGAACATGAAAGCCCGCTGCTCATCGCCGTCGACGCGCTCCATCCGCGCGACTACACGGAAAGGGTTCACGTCGGCGGGGAATACCTGTTCAAGAACATGATCGCGTTGAGGGCCGGTTACAAGTTCAATTACGATGAGGAAGGCCTCACCGCGGGAATCGGGTTGAAGTACTCGGTCGCCGGCGTCAATTTGAAGCTCGATTATTCCTACGGCGACGTGGGCGTGTTCGACACCGTTTCGAGATTCGGTCTGGGAATATCCTTATAGGAATGCACGATGGTCCGATAAGGAGGCCTGTACCTCCAACCGGTCCCGTCCCGCTCAGGCGGGATGGGACCGGTTTACAGGCCCGGGACGGATTTTCAAAATAACCATTCACCCGCGAAACCCGACTACGGCGGGCTGCGCGGGTGGTTTTTGTTGGCGGCCATAGGCCTTCGGTCAAAGGCCCAGAGCCGAAGAATTGCTTTCAGCCCACAGCC
>JBFZEN010000007.1:0-4181 GCA_041306805.1 bacterium | reverse complement strand
CCCTACGACGGTTCCGACTACCCGCCGTCCGCGGTCGACGGGGCTTTGGCGGCGGTTCCGGAGGGTTTCCGTCTCGAGCAGAACTACCCGAACCCGTTCAATCCGGTTACCACGATTTCCTATTCCATTCCGACGCCATCGCGGGTGCGCCTGAGCGTGCACGATTTGCTCGGCCGGGAGATGGTTGTGCTGGTTCAGGGATACCGGCCTGCGGGCATGGACCGCGTGTCGTTTGACGGCAAGGGATTTGAAAGCGGAATCTACTTCTGCAAACTGGAGGTCGATTCGAGGATATGGACCCAGAAAATGATCTTGCTTAAATAATGGCATTCTTTGGAATGTGCCGGCGCTGGTTTTTCAGGTTGGGTTACCTGGGCAAGAGCAATCAGGGGGCATATCTTTAAAAAAACAGCGGCGTGAACTGGTCTCCCGTTAATACCGGTTTGCAGAAAACGGCCATCAACGCCTTCTCGGCAGGCCGCTCAACAAATGAATCCGGAAGCGTTCTCTATGCAGAAACATCCAATAAGGGTGTCTGGACGGGTACCCATGAGCTCGAATGGGACGGATTGGACGTGAGCGGGCAACCCGCCGGCTCGGGCATATATTTTTATACGTTGTTCGAAAGAATCAGACGATAGCCTTCTTCAAGAAGGTTACCGTCTTTCTCAACACAAGAAAGGACACACGCATGAAGGCTGCCCAATTCTATTGTGCAATTCTGTTGAGCCTGTTTGCTTGCCAGTTCGCCGTTTCATCAGCACCTGACATCGCCTCCAGTCCGGCATCCCAGGATTACGGCATCGTCGGGGTGAATATATCTTATGATAAAACCTTTACAATAAGCAATGAAGGAGACGCGAATCTTGTTATTTCGTCCATAACCCGCACGGGCAGCACCAGCGAATTCTTTTTCCCAACCCTCCAAGCAATTCCGAATTATATCAGTCCGCGCGGAAAGTTTGTCATCTCGGTGCGTTTCAAGCCCACAAGCGCCGGCACCAAGAGCGCTGTACTGCACATCGCCAGCAACGACCCCGACGAGCCCACATTTGATATCGCTCTGAGCGGTAAAGGAGACACTCCGCCGGATATATATTACTATTCAGCAGCGCATTATTTTATTCCGTTGTGGTTAGGCTTTAGGAAAACTCTCCGTATTAGTATTCAGAATGATGGGAATGCCGATCTCCACGTCAAGTCAACAACAATTACGGGCATTGATGCACAGTATTATAACTTTTTAAGCGGACAAGGAGCATTCACTATATCGTATTGGGGATTTCATTATATCGATATAGAATTTTACCCAACAAGCACTGGCGACAAGAGCGCAACACTGGTTATCACAAGCGACGATCCGGATGAAAATCCGTTTAATATTCCGTTGAACATTACAGTCACTCTTGCACCAGACGCTGCGTGCGATCCGTCATCATGGAATTTCGGTTCGGTTCCTGTCGGTGTAACGGTTACAAAAGATTTTAAAATTACCACTCCACAAGCTGTTAACGTTACTTCCATTATGCTCGCAGGTTCGAATCACACAGAGTTCAGCTTTCCAATTTCTTTTACCCATTTCATTGGTAGTGACGGTTATACATTTCAATTGGGATTTTCCCCTACAACCAGCGGAAGCAAACAAGCATATCTGCAGATCGACCTTGAATCCGTATATGGGGGCATTATGAATCCGCTTCTGATCAACCTGAGCGGCACGGGAACAAGCGGAAGCGCGCCGAACATTGCCTCCGCTTTAACATCGTGGACTTTTGGTATGTTGACCGTTGGCAATTATTCTTGGGCTGTCTATTCCGTCAAGAACACCGGAAACGCCAATCTCAATGTTTCAAATATGACAATCTCCGGCGCAAATCCGGGTGATTTCAGCATCCTGAGCAGTTTATCTTTCACAGTAGCGCCTGCTTCATCCTATGATGTCAAGGTGAAATTTGCCCCCACGAGTGCTGGAGTGAGAAACGCTTCACTGGTCATCACCAGCGATGATCCGGATGAGCGCGAGTATGCGATCTCGCTCTCCGGCACGGGCGTGAACACGGCCCAGCCCAACATCGCCTCCAATTCAACCTCCTGGAATTACGGTTCAGTGAACACGGGCGGCTCTTCTCTGCATACCTTTTCCATTTCGAACACAGGAAACGCCAACCTCAATGTTTCAACAATGACGATTACGGACACAGACGCCTCGGAGTTCAGCATCCAGGGCGGCCTTTCCTTCGCCGTGGCGCCGGGTGCAACTCATGATGTCACAGTAACGTTCAATCCCACAAGCACCGACAATAACAGCGCCACTTTGAACATATTCAGCAATGATCCTGACGAGGCACAGTTCACTATCGGCCTGAACGGCATCGGGACAAGTGCCGGCGCGGAAGCCGCCGTGCTTCAGGTCCCCAAGACCGCCGTGGCGCCGTCAATCGACGGCGTGCTCGACCCCGTGTGGCAGAACGCCGCTGAAACCATGCAGCAGTACTACCCCGGCACCCGCGCCAACTGGTTCGATCTCTGGGGCTCCCAGCGCCTGATGTGGGACAACACCTACCTCTACGGCTTCATGGACGGCTGCGACAACACCATCGTCGACGCGCATTCGGACCTGTGGCAGCAGGACGGGTGGGAGTTCTTCATCGATGCGGACAACTTTAAGGGTTCCACCTACGACGGGGTGAACGACGGGCAGTTCCGCATCAACCACCACTACACGGCACCCGGCGATGTCGACGTTCCCGACTGGTTCGCCAGCAAGTCCGACATTACGTTCAAAAACCTGAACAAGGCGAACGGTCTCGGCTGGACCGTGGAATGGAAAATTCGCCTGGCGTCTCTGAAACTCTCCCCGCCGTACGCAAACAGGGCTTTCGGATGGGAGGTCCAGCAGAACGACAACGACGGCTCCTGGCGCGAAGCCAGGTCGAAGTGGTGGAACAGCAGCGACGATTCATGGCTTAACCCCGGCCTGTTCGGCACGGCCAAGCTGGTCGGACGTACCATCAACATGAACCTGGATGTTTATAAAACGAACTCTCCCCCGACGATCGACGGAAACCAGGAAGACTCATGGCTGCAATTCCCCCATTTCTGCGACCAGTACTATGAAGCCTCCAACAGCGCCGACAACTTCGACCAGAAAATCGTCACCGACTGGACAGACGCCCGGTACAATTTCCGGACGACCTGGGATAACTCAAACCTTTATTTCTTCGTCAAGGTCTGGGATAACGCCAAGGTGCTGAACGCCACCTCGGGGTATCCCTATGAATCGGACGGCATCGAACTCTTCTTTGACGGCAACAACAGCAAGGGGCAGGCGTACGACGGCGCAAACGACAACCAGATCCGTTTCGAGCGCAAGGACGCTTCGCCCGCCGACCTTGACCTTTCTTTGGCGTTCGACAAGAACCTCATCCATTTCGCGAACAAGGAGACGGCCCAGGGATGGAACCTGGAAGTCTTGATCCCCCTGAGCGCATTGAAGATCAATCCGGCCGAGGGGGCCAAATTCGGCCTGGAAGTCCAGATGAACGACAACGACTCCGGGCCGAAGCACCTCGCCCGGAAATGGTGGAACTGGAACAGCATGACCTGGTCGAACCCCAGCCTGATGGGAACGGCCGAGCTGGTCGCTTCGTGCGGAAGGACGTCTTCCACCGCCGTCCGGGAAAAGACAGTCCAGACACCCGCGGAATACCGCCTGGCCCAGAATTATCCCAATCCGTTCAATCCGGTCACCACGATCTGTTATTCCCTGCCCTCCCCTGCCGATGTACGTTTATTCGTGTACGACACGGTGGGCAGGAAAGTGGCTGTTCTTGTGCAAGAGACGAAACCTGCCGGCGAATACCGGGTGACATTCGACGCCGCAGGCCTGAAAAGCGGCATGTACTTCTGCAGGCTGGAGGTTGATTCGAGAATACTCACGCAGAAGATGGTACTGCTTAAATAACGGCAACATCAAAGGAGAGGATTGTGCATCATGAAAAAAGCCCCTTTTTCCATCGTATGGGTATTCAGCCTTTTTCTGGCTGGAATCGCCGTTTCCGCTCCGGAATACATCGCCAATTTCGCCAGCTTTCCAGCCTACCCCTACAATACCGCGGCCTACAAGCAGGGCGGCGCCTTCGTCGGCTGCGGCCCGACCACGGGCGCCATGATGTTCGGCT
>JBFZEN010000006.1:0-4179 GCA_041306805.1 bacterium | reverse complement strand
CTTTTGCGTCGGTATATAGGCTCTGGAAAATCGCAAAACGCGTGGCTCCTTTCGGTCTTTCGGGCCGCGGGAAACGGCGGAATCCCCGCCGACCCCGTGACGTCCGAGACGCTCAGTGCGCTTTCAACGGCTCCTGCGTCAGCTGGAACCGGACGATGCTTTCGGCGTTTCCGGAATCCGCCCTGACCCGGACGATCACCCCCGAGCAGGACGACGCGTTCGTGGACGCCCTGTATGGAACGGGAATCTGGGTCGTGAAACGGAGGATGGCCGTTTCGGTGTCCATTCCGATCACCGAATCGACGGGGCCGCTCATCCCCAGGTCGGTGATGAAGGCGGTTCCCTTCGGAAGGATGCGCTCGTCGGCCGTCTGCACATGCGTATGGGTACCCACGACCGCGCTCACCCTTCCGTCGAGATACCGGGCCAGAGCGGCTTTTTCAGCGGTCGCTTCCGCGTGAAAATCGATCAGGATGATGCGTATGCCCTTTTCACGGCACTGTTCGATGACGGCATCGGCAGCCCGGAAGGGGTCGTCCAGCGGGTATAAAAAACTCCTTCCCTGCAGACTGATGATGGCGGCGGTCAGGCCGTGGGAGATTTCAAATTCACACCATCCGCGTCCGGGACATCCCGGCGGATAATTGAGGGGTCTGAGCACATGCGGATTCTCGTCCAGCGTCGGCAAAATGGATTTCTGGTTCCAGATGTGGTTCCCGCTGGTGATGACGTTGACGCCGATGCCGAAGAGATCGGAGGCCGTTTTCGGCGTCAGGCCCTTGCCGTGGGCTGCGTTTTCGCCGTTGGCCACGGTGAGATGAATCTGGTGCCGCGACTGCAGTTCAGGCAGGTGACGGCGGACGGCCTCATAGCCCGTCGACCCGATCACGTCCGCCAGCAACAGGACGTTCACGACCTGATGGGTGCCTTGCTGTTCCATTTTGTTTATTTGGCTATGCCCGTGGCGCGGTATTCACGGATGATGGTGACCTTGATCTGCCCGGGATACTCCATTTCCATCTGTATTTTTTCGGCGATGTCCGTTGCCAGCTGATCGGCCAGGGCATCCGAGATCTTTTCGGGCTCGACAAGAACCCGGATCTCGCGGCCGGCCTGTATGGCGTATGTTTTTGAAACTCCCTGGAACGATTCCGCGATTTCCTCCAATTTGTCGAGACGCTTGATGTATCCTTCAATCGTTTCGCGCCGAGCTCCGGGCCTCGAACCGGAAATGGAATCGGCCGCCTGGACCAGGGCGGATATGGGAGAGGTCATTTCCACGTCGCCGTGATGCGATACGATGGCGTTTTGTATGATGGGACCTTCCCCGAATTTTTTAGCGAGTTCGGCGCCGAGCTGAAAGTGCGTGCCTTCGGTATCCTTGTCGATGGCTTTGCCGATATCATGCAACAGGGCCGCCCGCTTGGCCACGACGGCATCCAGCCCGAGTTCGGCGGCCATCAGTCCCGACACGTGGGCCATTTCCACGGAATGCTGCAGCACATTCTGACCGTAGCTGGTGCGGAAATGGAGTTTCCCCAGAAGCCGGACCAATTCGGGATGGAGTCCGTGGACTCCGGTCTCCAGCATGGCCTGTTCCCCCAGCTGGGCGATGACCTCTTCCATTTCCTTGTTTGTCTTTTCGACGATTTCCTCGATCCGTCCGGGATGGATGCGCCCGTCCTGAATGAGTTTTTCAAGCGCCCTTTTGGCTATTTCCCGGCGGAACGGATCAAATCCCGAAAGAATGACCGCCTCGGGGGTGTCGTCGACGATCATGTCGATGCCGGTCGCGTTCTCGAAAGCTCTGATGTTTCGGCCTTCCCTGCCGATGATACGGCCCTTCATCTCTTCGCCGGGCAGATGGACAACGGATACCGTCGCTTCAGTGGAATGGTCGGCCGCCGATCTCTGGATGGCGCTGATCACGATTTCCTTCGCTTCACGGCTCGCCGTCAGTTTGGCCTGATCCTTGATTTCCTTGACCGTTTGGGATATTTCCTGCTTGGCCTTCGAAAGCAGGTTGTCCTTCAGCTCCTTCAGAGCCTCTTCATTGCTCATGCCCGATATTTTTACCAGTTTCTCGTTTTCAAGGGCCAGCGTGCTTTCGAGCTCTTCCGTCGTTTTTGTGATATGATCCGAACGGTCCTTGAGGCTCTGCTCCTGTTTCTTGAGCTCCTGTTCTTTCTGATTGAGATGCTCGAGGCGGCGGTCCAGTTCAATTTCCTTCTGTTCATTTTTTCGTTTGAATTTATCGATTTCCTGCCGCTGATTTCTGTTTTCCTTCTCGATATTCTGTCTGAGGCGTAGTCCTTCTTCCTTGGCCTCGACGATCTTCTGATTCTTCAGCGATTCGGCTTCTTTCTCGGCTTCCTCGACGATCTTGGCCGCCAGTTTCTCGGCGTTGGCGACCTTTCCCTGTCCTATCTTCGTGCTGAAATACCAGCCAGATAAAAACATCAGCAGGCACGTCAAAACGTATAATAAAACCGACCATGTTCCTTCCATGATGTCCTCCTCATTTATAATAAAAATCCCGTAGGGGATGCCGAATCCCATTCGTTCGACGGAATCGAGCGGAGAAGGTGCAACCCTGCGGGAATGATGCCCGGTTATAGCTCAACCGGTGTGTTCGGAGAGGCGCTTGTCGATCAGTTCTTGCAGCCTGTTTATTTTTTCCTCAAGGTCGGAACGCAAACCATGATTTGCGGAACGCTCTCGAAAGAGTTCATCCGCAATATTTAACAAAGCCAAAATTGCCACCTTTAAGGCCGAATCCACGCGGACATTTTTGTCCACGTCGAGCATTTTAGCGTCCACGTATTCGGCCACTGCTTTGATGTAATCGGGATCCGCCTGACCCCGAATGGAATATTCGGCTCCGTAGATCCGTACTTTGAGGACATTTTTATCCGAACGCATCGGAAAAGTCCTGCAGGATTAATGGTGCACCGTATCGCTTTGGCCAACGATTCCGACGAATCGGGATCATGGCGCTTCTTCGAATTCCCTCAACTTTTCAACAAGAGATTCGATTTTGAAACGGATCCGTTCTTGTTTTTCTTTATATGAATCCACGTCGTTTTGTGTTTTCTTTCTCTGCTCCAATTCCTCTTTAAAGGTCAAAATGATCCGCTCTTTTTCCTCCAATTTGGACTGCAGTTCCTGGTTTTTCCGGGCCAATTCCTGGTTCTGTGATTTCAGGCGCGATACCACGCCGAGAACCTGGATGATTTTTTGTTCCAACACATCGAATATCTGGTTTTCCATGACGATTCGCCTCCTCAGGATCTAAGGGAAGCTGAAAATTGATTTTCCATCCGGCTGACGATGTTCTGAATGACCGATTCGATTTCCTCTTCCTTGAGCGTACGTTCATGGCACGTAAACCGCAGAGAAAAAGCGATACTCTTCTTTCCTGCATCGATTTGCTGCCCGCGGTACAGATCGAACACGTCCACCGATTCAATCCACTCACCGCCCGATTTGAAAATCGTTTCACGGAGCTCGCCTGCGGCCGTGTTTTCGTTCACGACGAAGGCCAGATCGCGATGCACCGTCGGGAATCGCGGTATCGGCGCATAGCGGATGCGGGCGGGCAGGACCCGAAGCAGGCTGCGGATGTCGAGAGAAAAGGCGAAAACAGGAGAATCAATGTCCCACTGTTTGAGCACCTTCTCGGAGACTTCGCCCAGAAATCCCAATTCAGCTTCGCCGGACCGCAGGCCCAACGACGACTCCGCCCTCATGCCCTCCACGGGAACGGAATCAAACAGCACCGAACCGATGTGCAGACGCTCCAGAAAGGCAGCCACCAGCCCTTTGATGTCGTAAAAATGATGGCTGCGTGTTTTTTCAGCCCAGAACGGGACCGACCGCTGCAATCCGGTCAGGATCCCCGCCAGCGAAGATCTTTCATCCGGCAGCACGTCCCCGTTTGAAAAGAAGACGCGCCCTATCTCGAAAAGATTCAAATCACATGTGGAGCGGTTCCGGTTCCAGGCAATGGAATCCAGAAGGCCCGGCAGAAGACTCGTTCTGAGAAGGCTGTTTTCCGGGCTGAGGGGATTCCGGACGGCGACAGGAACCCGGTCGCCGGCGAACGCCCTGGCGTGCATGGGCGAAACAAGGCTGTTGTTCAGGACTTCCAGGAGACCGAAACCCGCCATGATATCGCGG
>JBFZEN010000005.1:0-9059 GCA_041306805.1 bacterium | reverse complement strand
AATGCGGTCACCCCGTTTTCCTCTGCCTGCCTGGCCAGCGTGCCCATGATGTCGTCCGCCTCGAATCCTTCCTTCTCGATGACGGGAATCTTGAGAACAGCCGCGATTTTCTTGATCAGGGGAATCTGCGCCGCCAGGTCGTCCGGCATTTTCTCGCGCGTGGCCTTGTATTCAGGATAAGTCTTGTGGCGGAAGGTCGGCGCGGGCGTGTCGAACACACAGGCGAGGTAATCGGGTTTCTCGTCGCGGAGAATTTTAAAAAGAGTATTGGTAAATCCAAACACGCCGCCGGTGTTGACGCCCTTCGAATTGACAAGCGGATTCCGAATAAAGGCGAAATAAGCCCTGTACGCCAGCGCCGATCCGTCGAGCAGGAAGAGCCGTTTTTTTTCGCCGGAGGCCGGAACAGTCATCCCCGTTTCCCCCTTTTGGAAGGATAGATGAACAGCGTCTTGTCCACATAACGGAAAAAATCCGTACCGGTGCCTTCGCACCATACCCGGTACGATCCCCGGGGAATCAGCCGTTCCGAGGCGAGGAACTCGAATGCGGAGGTTAAATCCGTCTCATTCGAAACGCGCACCCTGAAACCCGCGGGCACAGGCCTGTTCCCCTTCCTCACGGCCTGCGAAAGGGAAGGATTCCATGCGGCAAACAGGCTGTCCGAAAGCCCGAACGCCGTTTTCACGGCGGCCGATGGCAGGTCTGAAGGACACCCCACCAGCTTAAACCCCCAGGCGGGGTACGACGTCAGCCCGGGGAAATACAACTCGGGATTCTCGGCAATGGCGACGCTCGCCACGAATCCGGCATAGAAATTTTTCGAGGCAAAACCGAACGACCGGCTTTCGAACCGTTCCACGATTTCTCCCAGATCGTTCGTTCCCAGTTCATGGACGAGTTTTTTCATGCCCGCAGCGCCGTAATTGTAGGAGGTGACGGCCAGCGGCCAATTTCCCAGATAGCCATGGCTCCATTTCAGCAGCCGCGCCGCGGCATCGGCGGAAAAGAAGGGATCCCTTCTCTCGTCGACGTGTTCGTCGATGCGCATGCCGAAGGTTTTGCCTGTCGAACGAAGAAACTGCCACATGCCCAGCGCGCCGGCTCTCGATTCCGCCCCGATGTCGAAAGAGGATTCCACGTGCGGAAGGCATGCCAGGGCTTCGGGCAAGCCGTGGCGCCTGAAGAGGACCCGGAGAGAATCCATGTAACGGCCTGATCTTATCAATCCGTCACGGTAAGATTCGCGGTGGCCGTTTTGGATGTACACCCGTCCGGCCGCCTTGAGAAAATAACCCGCTCCGGCCGAATCGGGGAAAAGGGCGGTCATGCGTTTTTCATCGGCCGAGAATGCGCCCGGCATGCTCTTCTTTTCGGAGCAGCTTTTCAGGACGGCGACAATTCTGTTTTTTTCCTCTTTTAAAATGGCTTTCCCCCGGCCGGGCGTCTGATCGGCCAGGCGGATGACGGAATAAATCCGGTCCGGGCAGTCGAGATCGAAAAACAGGTATTCCGAATCGGAGTATCGGGTGTACACATTCATCCAGAAACGCACCCGCGGTTCAAGTTTTCTCGGAACGACCAATTGGGTGGAATCGGTTCCGGCGAAGAGGAAATTCACGGTTCCCGCCCACACAATGAGCACATATGTTAAATGACGTTTCATCATAATATATGGTAAAAATAACCTGGAGGATTCCTTTGTTATTCGAGCGCTTTGGCCGTCACGCTCCGGCATTTCTCGATCCCGAAAATTTCGACCGTCTTGGCCAGGTCGGGGCCGTGCATCTGTCCGGTCAGCGCCGCGCGTACCGGCATCCACAGGTTTTTGCCTTTGACACCTGATTTTTGCTGAACGGTTTTCATGATACCCTGGAAAACCGAGGCGTCCCAGCGGGAACAGGCGGAGGTTTCGTCCAAAAACGCCCTGATCACCGCTTTTGCTTCGGGGGTTGCGAGCAATGCCGCGGCTTCAGCGTTTCTGGAGGCCGGTTCATCCGTGAAAAAAATCCTTCCCTTTTCGGCTATCTGAGGCAGCAATTCGACGCTTTCATGCAGCAAATCCAGGACGGCCCGGAGAGTGACTTCGTCGACCGGGCCGAATACCGGTTCCAGAAAAGGCTTCACCATTGGCATTAAAGCTTCAATTTCCGTGCCGCGAATGTAAACACCGTTCATCCAATTGAGTTTTTCGACGTCGAAAACCGACGCCGACTTGGAAACACGGCTGAAATCGAATTCCCGAATCAGCCTTTCCTTTGTCAAAATTTCATCTTCGCTTTCGGAAGACCATGACAGGAGCGATAAAAAATTGACGAGGGCCTCGGGCAGATACCCGTTTTTCCTGTATTCCGAAACCGACGTCGCGCCGTGCCGCTTGGACAACCGGACGCGGTCATTGCCCAGAATCATGGGGATGTGGGCGAAGGCGGGGCAATTCCACCCCAGGGCGCGGTAGATCAGAATCTGCCGGGGCGTGTTCGAAACGTGGTCGTCTCCGCGTATCACGTGGGTGATGTCCATGAAATGGTCGTCCACGACGCAGGCGAAATTGTACATGGGCATGGCATCGGACCGGGCTATGATGAAATCGCCTATGTGATCCGCCTGGAACGATATGGGTCCGCGTATCAGGTCCTCGAAGGCCGCATCATCCTGATTCACCCGGAACCGGTAGGCGGGTTTCCGTCCTGACGATTCAAAACTCGATTTCTGCGCGGAACTCAGATTCCGGCACGGATCGTCCATCCGGATCACCTTGCCGTTTTCCATCTGGCGCCGCTGCTCGTCGAGTTCTTCCGTCGTACAATAACACGGATAGACATCGCCGCCCGACAACAATTGATTCAGTGCCTGCCTGTAGACATCCAGCCTTTCCGACTGCCGGTAGGGGCCGCACGCACCGCCCTTGTCCGGCCCTTCGTCCCAGTCCAGTCTGAGCCATCGAAGATCGTCCAGAATTGACATTTCCGATTCCCGGGTCGAGCGTTCCATGTCCGTGTCTTCGATGCGGAGAACGAAGGAACCGCCCGCATGCCTGGCGAAAATCCAGTTCATGATCGCCGTCCGGGCGTTGCCGATGTGCAGATGCCCGGTGGGACTCGGGGCAAAACGTGTTCGGATGCTATTGACCATGTTTCTGTTTCCTGAACCGGTTGATTTTCCCCGTCAGCCACCATGACACCACGCCGAGACACAGCACGGCAAAAACGATCTGCTGGTAATACCTGACGATGACCGACCAGTGTTCCCCGATTTTCATTCCAAAAAACATGAGAACGGCGTTCCAGACGAAACAGCTGGCGGCGGCAAAAAAAAGAACGCGGAGCGGATTCATCCGCGCCATGCCGGCCCCGAACGCCACCACGGCCCTGAAACCCGCCAAAAAGCGGTTGGCAATCAGCACGCCGTATCCATAACGGCCGAACCAGGCCTGCACTTTTTCAAGATTGGTTCTGGAGAAAATCAGGCCGGTATTCCCGTGAAACAGGCGTTCGCCCCAACGCTTTCCGGCCGCGTAGCAAATCATGAATCCCGAAATGCTGCCCGCCGTCGTCGAAAGATAGGCGGGAAGAAAATGCATCTCGCCCCGGCCCGCCAGAACGGCGCCGAGAACCGTGAACGTGTCTCCGGGCATGGGAGGAAACAGGTTTTCAACCAGTGAAACGAGAAAAAGAAAACCGTAGCCCCACCCGTCCCCGAGTGACCGGAATAAACCTGCAAGGCTGTTCACGGTTCCCGCTTTTCCTCGAGGAGGGCGACGGCAAAAACCGCGCACGCCTCTCCCCTTCCGATTTCACCGAATCCCTCGTTGGTTTTCGCCTTGACGGATACGGCCGAATCAGGAATGCCGAGGGTCTGCGCGATATGCCGCGCCATACCCGTCTTGTAGGAACCCAGCCCGGGCGACTGCAGCACGACCGTGGCGTCAACCTGGGCAATACTGAAGCCGGCGTCTCTGACCATCTCTCCGGTCCGCCCGAGCAGCACCAGGCTGTCGGAGCCTTTCCACTGCGGGTCCGTGTCCGGGAAATGTTCACCGATGTCTCCCAGGGCCCCCGCTCCCAGAACGGCGTCCGCCACGGCATGGCATAGGGCGTCCGCATCCGAATGGCCTGCCAGCCCCTTCTCATGGGGAACGCGCACCCCGCCGAGAATCAGCGGCCTGCCCGCGACCAGGGGATGGATGTCATACCCGAAGCCGATTCTCAACGGTCCTCCTTTTCGGCAAGGACTTGCGCCAGCATCCAGTCTTCAGGCTGTGTGATCTTGATGTTGCTTTCCTCCCCGTGAACCACGTGCACGCGGTGTCCGATTCTTTCTACCAATACGGCATCATCCGTAACGGAAAAAGCATCGGCACCGGCTTTTTGATACGCCTCGACGATCCATGATTTTCGGAAAACCTGCGGGGTTTGAATCTGCCAGAACAGGGACCGGTCCAGCGTGCGGACCACGCATCCGTCACGGACCTCCTTGATGGTATTCCGCGAAGGAACGGCCAGTATCGCCGCACCGTATCGCCGGGCCGCTTCGATGCTTTCCGCGATTTTTTGAACCGTCACGAAGGGTCTGACGGAATCGTGAATGAGAACCAATTCGGCATTTTCGGGAACATGGACCAGCGCGTTTCTGACCGAATCATGCCTTTCTTTGCCGCCGGCCACCACGCGCGTCACCTTCCCGATCTTCCAGGCGGCCAGAACACGCTCGGTTTGCTCGATGAATTCGGAGGCCACGGCGACAACGACCTCCTTGATTTCCAGACAGAGATCCAGTTTCTGCAGAGTCCGGATGAGAACAGGCTTGCCTCCTATTTCCCGGTACTGTTTCGGAACCGGGTCGCCCATTCTTTTTCCGGCCCCGCCGGCGGGCACGATAGCGGTGGTGTTCGGCGGACAATGCATCAGTTCGGACCGCCGTTACAGAATCAGCATGGCATCGCCGTACGAGAAAAACCGGTATCTGTCGCGCACGGCTTTCCGGTAGGCCTTGAGTATGAAGTCCCGGTTGCCGAAAGCGCAGACCAGCATGATCAATGTGGAAGACGGCATATGAAAATTGGTCAGAAGGGCGTCTGCGACCTTGATTTCGCAGGGGGGATAGATGAATTTGTCGGTCCAGCCGATTTCGGATTTGACGTGCCCGTCTGAAGTGACGACGGTTTCGAGCACGCGAACCACCGTGGTTCCCACGGCAACGATTTTTTTGCCTGAATCGATCGTGCGATTGATTTCCTGGGCCGCTTTTTCAGAGACTTCGTAATATTCGGAATCCATTTTGTGCCGGGTCAAATCCTCGACCACCACGGGCCTGAATGTCCCCAATCCCACGTGCAGCAGAACGGGGATGATTTTCACCCCCTTGTTTTCGATTTTCTTGATCATTTTCTTGTCAAAATGGAGCGCGGCCGTGGTGGCCGCCACCGCCCCCTGCTTTTTCGCGAAAATGGACTGGTACCGTTCCTTGTCGATGTTCTCGGGCTCGCGTTTGATGTAAGGGGGAAGCGGCACCTTTCCGATTTTTTCGACAATGTCGCTGAAATTGCCCTTGTAATGAAACCGGATGACGCGGCCTCCCGAGACCGTGTTGTCGACCACTTCGCAGGTGAACAATCCGCCTACGTGCAATTTGTTACCCACCCGCACTTTTCTGGCCGGTTTGACAAGCACCTCCCAGAGGTCTTTTTCGAGTTCGCGCAGAAGAAATATTTCGACTTCTGCGTTGGTTTTGTCCTTGATGCCGGTCAGCCTTGCGGGAAAAACCTTTGTTTCATTGACCACGAGACTGTCGCCTTTTTCGAGATAAGCGAGGATGTCCGAAAAACGCCTGTCCTCGATCTGCTGGGTATCGCGATGGAGCACCATCATCTGCGAATCGCCGCGCTTCTTCGTGGGATATTGCGCAATCATTTTCTCGGGAACATTGAATCTAAAATCGGAAAGCTTCATGTGACTCTCCTTGGAGATTCGATTCGGAGCCGGTTAAAACAGGTTTTGCTGGGGGATGCCCTGCTTCGTCAATCCCAGCGATTCATAAGCCAGGCGGGTGGCCTCCCTGCCGCGCGGCGTCCGTTTTAAAAAACCTTCTTTGATAAGAAACGGTTCGTAGATTTCCTCGATGGTTCCGCCGTCTTCGCCCACGGCCACGGCGAGTGTGTTGATGCCGACGGGCCCGCCGCCGAACTTTTCGCAGATGACCTTCAGAATCCGTTTGTCCATGTCATCCAGACCGTGTCCGTCGACGTCGAGTCGTTCGAGCGAACGGAGTGCGATGGCCCGGTCGATGCGGCCGTCCCCTTCCACCTGGGCAAAATCGCGTATGCGCCGCAGCAGCCGGTTGGCCACACGCGGCGTTCCCCGCGACCGGACGGCGATTTCATGAATGGCGTCGTCTTCCACCTCGATTTTAAACAACCTTGAGGAACGGGCCAGAATTTTCATCAGCTCTTCAGGCAGGTAATAATCGAGACGGTTCACGACCCCGAACCTGGCTCGCATCGGCGACGTCAGAAGGCCGGCGCGCGTGGTGGCGCCCACCAAAGTGAATCTGGGCAGATTCAGGCATATACTGCGGGCATGGGGTCCGTGTTCGATGACGATGTCAAGCCGGAAATCCTCCATGGCCGGGTAGAGATATTCCTCCACCACGGTGTTCATCCTGTGGATCTCGTCGACGAAAAGGACGTCCCTGTCCTTCAGGTTGGTCAGAATGCCCGCCAGATCGCCCGGCCGTTCCAGTGCCGGTCCCGTCGTGATCTTGATATCCGATCCCAATTCTTTCGCCAGAATGTGGGCCAGCGTGGTTTTACCCAGCCCCGGCGGGCCGTGAAACAACACATGGTCCAGCGCCTCGCCCCGTTCATTGGCGGCGCGGATGAACACCTTCATATTCTGGACGATTTTTTGCTGTCCCACGAATTCTTCGAATGACTGAGGCCGAAGGGTCAGGTCAAAAACCTGTTCGCCTTCAAGCGGGACGGGATCTGTTATGCGCGTTTCTGCCATTTATCGCGACACGGTTTGAAGGGCTTTTCTCAGCACATCTTCGATAGGCAACTGCGGCTGGCTGCGGATGATCGATTGCACCGTCTCCTGCGCCTGCGCCCGTTTGTATCCGAGGGAGACCAGGGCCAGAACCGCCTCCTCGGGCAGGGTACCTTCCCGGAGCGCCGTCCGTTTTTCGTCCATGCGGATGTCCTTGATTTTTTCGCGCAATTCAAGCACCAGCCGGTCGGCGGTTTTTTTCCCCACACCCGGTATTCTGACCAATGCCTGCGCGTCCTGTCTTCCTACGGCCGATTCGAACTCATCCACCGATATCCCGGAAAGAATTCCCTGTGCCACCTTGGGTCCGATTCCGGTCACTGAAAGCAGAAGCTGAAAAAGACTTCGCTCTTTCTGGGATGCGAAACCGTACAGTTGAAGCACGTCCTCCCGCACATGAAGGTGGGTGAACAGCTTCACCGTTTGTCCGGGTTCCGGCAGAACCTCATACGTGGACAACGGGATCGACAGCTGAAATCCGATGCCCGACGTCTCGATAATGATCCCTGTAGGCGTTTTCACCGCGAGAACGCCCTGGATGGTCGAAATCATGGTTCGCGATGCCGATGTGTGTCGCCTGACAGCGATCTTGAAAAGGTGACGCCGAGTGCGATGCAGACCAGGGTCAGAATCAATCCCGTCCAGCGGATTTTTCCCTCGCCCAGATAGCGCAGCACCACCGAGACTGCGTTCAAAACGGCGGCAATGAAAAACAACACGCAGGCCGCTTTAATCATGCCTGATTGTTTCATCGATTTTCGATCTCCATCCCGTTTCCCCCGCTCGGTCGGCGCGGATTCGGCCGTTTCAAGCGGCCCCCCGGTTTCATCCCGGTGCCGCTGTTTTACATAGAATGTCCGGCCCGCAATCCATGGCACAAAGCGACCGCAAGGGCGTCTGATTCATCTTCACAGAGAATTTGACTTCCCAGTCCGAGGATCTGCCTGACCATCCATTCGACCTGGCCTTTTCCCGCAGCGCCGTTGCCGACCACGGACTGTTTGATCGTGCGGGGCGCGTATTCCGCAAGGGGAATCCCCTTTTCCACGACGGCCAGAAGGATGACGCCGCGCGCATGGCCAAGCCGCAGCGTGGTTTTTGCGTTGGAGGTGACGTACACTTCCTCCACGGCAACCACGTCAGGCTGGTTCTGTTCGAGAAGGTCCGATACGCCGTGATAGATACGGTTCAACCGGTTGGGGAAAAGAGATTCTTTTTCAATTTCGATCAGACCGCTGATCACGGAATGAAATCGGCCTGTTTCAGATTTGATCAAACCGTAACCGATGCGCAGAGTGCCGGGATCAATCCCCAGGACAAGCAACGAACCTTATCCTCCAAGCTCGTTTTCATCCATGTCAAAATTGGAGTAAACATGTTGAACGTCGTCCAATTCCTCCAATGCTTCCATCAATTTGACGACTTGCTCCGCCTGTTTCCCCTCAACCTTGATGATCGTTTTGGGAATGTATGTGATTTCCGACGAGACGATCTGGATTTTTTGTTTTTCGATCACCGCCTTGACGGCATCGAATGCCCCTGGAGCCGTCAAAATTTCGTACACATCCTGTTCAACGGTCATGTCGTCCGCGCCGGCGTCCAGGACGAGTTCCGTGAGCAGGTCTTCGCCGCAGGCTTGGCGATTCACCGCGATCAATCCCTTGTTTTCAAACATCCATGAAACACATCCGGTTTCACCCAGATTCCCCTGGTGTTTGGTCAAATGGTGCCTGATATCGGAAGTGGTCCGATTGGTATTATCAGTCAAGGCATCAATCATGATGGCAATGCCTCCCGGTCCGTATCCTTCATATGTTTTTTCTTCGTAGACGACTCCCGGTAATTCCCCCGTTCCCTTTTTAACGGCCCTTTCGATATTCGACAGTGGCATATTCGCGGCTTTCGCTGCCAGAACGGCCGTTCTGAGTCTGGGATTGGCATTTTCATCTCCGCCGCCCTGCCGGGCTGCGGTTGTAATTTCTTTTATGAGTCGTGTAAAAGCTTTTCCTTTTT
>JBFZEN010000004.1:0-8777 GCA_041306805.1 bacterium | reverse complement strand
ATTTTTACACTGTTCCATTATTTCAAGTACCCATTCCTTTTTAACGGGCCTTGAATGCATTCCGCTTTCACCTCCGACGATAACCCAATTAATACCTTTCAGATTGATTTCGCCAATTGGTCCGAGAAGTGGCTCGAACGAAAGAAACTTTATAGAAGCAGGAATTTTTCTTAGAAAATCCATCCTATTGAGCGTACTGGATTCCTCAATCGTGACACCCATCCATATATTGGAAGTCCATTTCAATTGTTTACTCCTAGCCATAAGCACTTCTGCACGTTTTGTTAAGATCTGAAAAACATGATGGTTGTTATCATTCATTACATTAAAAACTTCTTGTATATGGAGAGAAATATTGAATCCGTTCTGGTATTTTTTTACGCCCATGGCCTTAAGCCGCTTGGCCATCACTTCAGCATAACAGTATCTGCAACCGGAGGATACTTTAGTACATCCTGTTGATGGATTCCAAGCCATCTCTGTCCATTCAATCTTTGTATGAGCCATTGCTTTTTCTCATATTATTTACAATTACAGAATTTGCGATTTCAAGACCATGTTGATTATTTGTAGCTAAAACAAAATTATACATTGTGGAATTCTTATTGTTCCTAAGAATATATGGTTCTGAAACAGATCGGAACACAGTTTCAAGTCTTTTTTATACAACAAACAAAGCTTCAATGGATGACCATTCCACCTGCATGCCATATGGATCAATAAATGCAAGCGCACGAAAATATCTATTTTGTTCGCGTTTAAGAAATTGAACTAAATCGATAATTTATTTGTTACAATCTTCCTTAACCACACAAACTTTACGGTTAACAAATTTAGTATTAATAAGCTCAGATAAAAGGTTATAACTATTTCGATGCTTTTCAACAAAATAATATACATCAAATGTTTTTGGTTGATCAATAGATAGTATCCTTACAGCTGCTCCATGCATAGAAGCGTTTTTATTACATTGCTTTATCGTACCAGAACCCGCAAATCCGTCAAAATAAATGAGTTTTAAAAATCGACTTCTGTTCATTATTTTTAGATATGCGCTCACATAATCAGCAATAATATCAATCTTGATTTTAGTCCATTCTCCGCCGAATTCATTCATAAAAATACCTTAAACAAGATATTTTTCATAAAATGATATGAAATATTATAAACATATTTTTCTTTTAAAACAAATGCAATTTCCATCAAATTTTACGGATGAGCTCAATCGTAATCTAGAAGTTATTATCCACTTTTATCTGCTCAATCCGCCGGTTGGCCTCCGTTCCCTTCCTCCTATCCAGAAACTCCATCTCTTCCACGCGCAGGGTGCAGGCGCCGAACTCCTCGTCCACCCGGCCGCGGAGGACGTACGGCCTCGTCTGCGTCCACGCCGCGCAGAATTTCCGGAACGCGCCGGGAAACACCACGGTCTCGTACAGGGCGGTGGTGTCTTCGAAGCTGATGAACGACATGGGTTCCTCCTGCCTCGTGTACACGAGCTTGTTCGTCACCCACCACCCTATCATGGTCACGCGCCTGCCTGCGTGCTTTTCCATGTCGGCCCCCCTAACGTATTCCAGCCCGGCCAGCCTGTCGCGGTACAACTCGAGGGGATGCAGGGACAGGGGAAAACCCAAAGTCTCAACTTCGTGCAGCAGCATGGTCCTGAAATCGTAATGCCCCAGCCTCGGAATCACCGTCGACTCCTCCGAAAAAAGATCCAACTCGGTCTGCAAGGACGGAGACGTGCCGCTTTTTCGGAGTGGATCAGATCCCTCCTGCCGGGAACTTGTCCCGCTTTGGCGGGAGGGAAAGACAAAGGGCGGCCCCTTTTCCATATTCCCTTTCCGGACGGAATTTTCTACAGGTTCCCCCCTCCCCTGCGCCTGTGCCGCTCCGGCATACGCCTGCCACAGCAGCTCCGCCCGGCTGCGGCCGCGGGCGATGGAATCGAAACACCCCGCCTTGACCAGAATGCGGGCGTCGGAAGGGTCGAGCCCGGTGCGGCGCCGGAACTCGTTGAACGAGCCGAAGGGACCGCCCTTTTCCCTTTCCCCGAGAAGCGCCTCCAGCGCTTTTTCCTTCAACCCCGCGAGCTGCATCAGGCCGACGCGGATTTCCATGCCCGAACCGCTGTACGCCTTTCCGCTGGCATTGACGTCCGGCGGCCCGATGCGCAGACCCATGCGTTTGGCCTCCGAGATGTACGCGAACGTGGAATAATAGCCGCCTCCGTTCGATATCACCGCGGCCATGAATTCGGCCGGATAATGCGCCCGCAGCCAGGCTGACTGGAAGGAAACCAGGGCATAGGACGCTGAATGGGGCTTGCAGAAGCTGTATCCGGAAAAGGAAAGGATCATGTCCCAGACCTTGCCGGTCACGTCAGGGGAAACGCCCTTCGCGCCGGCGCCTTCGGCAAATTGCGCGCGGAAGGCCTCGAGTTTTTTCGCGTTCCTTTTTTTGGAAAGCGTCTTGCGCAGACCGTCCCCCTCCTCGGCCGAGAAGCCGGCCATTTCCATGGCCACCCTGGTCACGTCCTCCTGGTAAACCATGATGCCGTAGGTTTCGCCCAGAACGCGTCCGAGCACCGGGTGCAGGGGAACGTAGGGTTCCCCGCGCAGCCTCCGGACGTATTCGCCGATGTAGCGGTTCGCCGCCGGCCTGATGATGGAACTGTGGATGACGAGGTGTCCGTAGTCGCCTTTGCGCGTCTTTTTCTGGAGCTGGCGCATGGCCGGCGACTCGATGTAGAACACGCCGACGGTGTCGCCCCGCGCGATCAGCGCCCGGGTTTCGGCGTCGTCGAGCGGCGAGAAGGTTTCGTACACAACCACCCGGCCCGTGTTCAGGCGCACGGCCGCCAGCGCATCGCGCACCACGGCCAGCGACCGGTTGCCGAGAAGGTCTATCTTCACGAGACCGGCGTCCTCGGTCTGGTCTTTTTCCCACTGAATGATGCGGACGCCCTTCGGCGCATTCTCGACGGGAACGCGGTTCAAGATGCCGCCGGGCACGATCACCACGCCGCCGCAGTGGACGGACAAGTGCCGGGGAACACCCTGCAGCCGGGACGCCCATCTGAGAATGTCGGGCCACGGTGCGCCGAACGCCAGTCCCTTGAAAAGGGGATGCGTCGCGATCACCTCTTCCACGGAATCGCCGCCCCAGAACCAGAGATGCGACAGCCTGTCGGTGACGCGCTTGATTTCGGCGTCGGTCAGGCCGTACACCTTGGCGGTTTCACGCACGGCGGCGCGCAACCTGAACCCCGCGTGGTTCGCCACCATGGCCGAACGCTCCGGACCGTACTTTTGAAATACGTATTCGAGCACGCCGTCGCGTTCATCCCAGGGAAAATCGACGTCGATGTCGGGCGGATCTTTGCGCCCCGGGTTGAGAAAGCGCTCGAAGAACAGGTTGTGGCGGATGGGATCGACCTGGGTGATGCCCAGCGCGTACGAGACGAGGCTGGCCGCGGCCGATCCGCGGCCGCACGTGCGGGGGGCCCGTCGGACGATGTCTTCCACGATCAGAAAGACGGATGCAAAACCCTTCCGTCCGATGATGCCGAGCTCGTATTCGAGCCGGTCCAGCACCTCCCGGCCGGCGGCGCCGTACCTGCGGCGTATCCCCTCCATGCACTTTTCACGGAGAAGACGGAGGGTTTCATCCGGATTTTTGCCGTCGAAACCGCCGGGCAGGGCCAGGGAGAAATCGGGGCGGAACCGGCAGGCCCCGGCAAGCCTTCCGGCGTTTTCCAGCGCCTCGGGCGCGTCCGGAAAATGGCGGCGCATGTCGGCCTGAGACTGGAGCCAGGCCGGCTCCGGCGCAAGTTCCGATTCGTCCAGGCGGGAGAACTTCGTGTTCAGGTCGATGGCGCGGAGCAGGATGTGGAACCGGCGCTCGTTCGGAGAAAGAAAATGCGCGTCCGCCGCGGCCACGGGCGGAATGCCGGCCGCCCGGGCGAATTGAAGCACGGGACGCCAGGCCCGCCCCGGGCACAGTTCGGCGTAAAGATCCGGGCGGCCCTTCAAGCCGGAGAGAAGCGGCAGGGAATCGGTGAGCACGGCGAGCCCGGCGGAAAAACCGGCCAGCTCCCGCAAAAGCGAGAACGCCCCCTCCGTGTGTCTTCGAGTGATGATCCGGCAAAGCGCCGCGTAGCCTTCCTGCGACATCGCGAGCAGCACCGCGCGTGCGGCGCGGCCGGGCGAGGCGATCTCGGCCCCGACGATGGGACGGACTCCGGCCTCGTCCGCGGCCTGAATGAAAAACACGAGGCCGTAGAGCCCGTTGGTGTCGGTCAATGCGAGCGCGTCCATGCCGAGCTCCCTGGCGCGCCGGCACAGGGCGTCAGGCCCGGCCGTTCCCCGCATCAGGGAATAGTGGCTGTGGACGTGCAGGTGGACGAAGGACATAAAGAAAATCACCACGGAAAAATACACGGAACGACACGGAAACAAATCAAAAAAATATTCGAGTCAGAAAATACGCCGCAATACCTGCAATCGGTTTGAAGCGCCAAAATTGAAAAGCAGTCCGACGCGCAGACCTGTGGTCTTCAGATAATTGATCAACTGTCCTTCATCCTGCGATGTCAGATTTCGGATTGCCTTGTTTTCAATCAACACTTTTTCATCCACAAGTAGGTCGGCGCGAAATCGACCCTTAAAAAGAGCATCCTTGTAGCGGACATCTAAATCAACCTGCCGCCGAAAAGGGATCCGTGTCAAATCCAGTTCGTAGCACAATGCATCCTCATAGACCGATTCCAAATACCCTGCTCCCAATTGGTGGTAGACCTCTTGTGCGGCCCCGATAATCCGGAAAGTGAGTTTTTCATGCAATAATTGCCCCATTTTCCCCTTCGTGTCATTCCGTGAGCATCCGTGGTGGTTTTTTTTCATTGCCCGCCCTCGCGAACCGCACGGATGCCTCTCCGTATTTCCCCCGCAGCGCGTCGAGCGCATGCGCCAGCTTTTCTTCCTTCTGGGGGCCCTGCGGAAAACCGAACAAATCGAGCTGGGGCGGCGGAATGAACAGGTCCGTGAGCGTGAGGCCCATATGCCGCACGCGCTGCCGGCGGAAGCCGGTCCGGAAAAAAAGGGGTTCGAGCATGCGGAACACGGCAAAGTCCACGCCGGAAGGGCGGCCGAACCTGAGCCGCCTCGTGGCGTCCACCCCGTCGCCGTAGCTGACGTGAAGCCAGGCCGTGCGAGCGGCCACGCCCCTGGCCCTGAGTTCGCGGCAGGCCCTTTCCGCCAGGCGGTAAAGGACGGACAGCAGCACCGCGTCGTCGTTGCTGTCTTCTGCGAGCGTTTGTTCTTCGAGCACGAAGGGCTTGGACTCGGGGGAGCGGACCGGCGATTCGTCGATGCCGAGGGCCTGGCGGTGCAGCGTGGCCCCGAGCGGACCAAACACGCGGACCAGCTGCGCAAGGGATATGCCGGCGAGCTGCTCCACGAACCGGATGTTGAATTCAAAAAGAAGCGCGCCCTCCCTCTGCCGGCGCACGGCGGGCAGAAACCGCACGGAAAGGGGCGCGAGAAACAGGGCCTCGCTGCCGGCGGGAACTTCGCAGAAGCGGCCGCACGGAGGCGCCACGCGCGCGGCCACCCCGCTCACGAGCTTGTTCGAGGCGAGGCCGACCGTGCCGTCAAAGCGGACCGAACCTTCGATGTCGCGCAGAACGAGGAGCGCGGCATCCCGCGAGCCCCCGAAAAGCCGCTGCGTGCCCGACATATCCGCGTAAAACATCCCCCACCGCCCCGGCTCGACCGACGGCGAATAGCGCCCGAGCACCCGGACGACGGCAGCCGAAGCCCTTTGGTACAGGGCCTCGTCCGGCGGCACCACAACCAGGCCCCTGCACCGCCGCATCGCCTGCACCAGGGGCATGCCCTCGAACACGCCTTCCTTCCTGGCCTCGGCCGAGACCGAAAAAACGGGGGAACGCGGGGAATGCCTCGGGCACACGGCGACCGGCCTTCCGCGGAGGGAGGGATTCCTGACGCGTTCCACGGCCGCGGGAAACGCGTCGATGCGGAAATGCAGGATATGTCGCAGCATGGAACATGGCAATGGAACACGGACCTGTCGGCGGATGAAACGGATCCCGCTGGCGCGGGACAGGTTTTGCACGGATAACGATTCCACAGAATGGACCGAAATCCGTTGGCAGCCGTTTCAATTGCCTGATCCTTGGTTCGTTTTTCTTTTCATGGAATAGTGGAATGATTTTGGCCTGAACTCCGGTTGTTGTCAGAAATGCCGGCCTGTCACGCCGATTTCTTTGTCAGACTGTGTTTTCTCAGTTCTGTCATTCTTTTTGCATGCCCCGGCGTTCCCAATTTCTTTATTTGAGCAATACATGCCGCCCGATCTGATTTAAACAGCATGGCGAATATTTTTTACATGATATTGTTGAACTTCTTACAATCTTTCGGATCTGCATATTCATTACAGTCTGCACATGTAATGAGTTTCTTGTTTTTACAGCATATTCGGATTTTGCACCATGCCGCCTTTTCATTTTCACTGCATCCAGTGCATTTCCCTTTTAAAAAGGCCTTGCAGGCCCCGCAATAAAGACCGCAAAATGCGACCAGCCCGGCGTTCTCTTTTATCTCTTTCATTTTTTACTCCTTATAATTTTGTTATAACAGTTTTTCATGCTTTCAGAGGCTTGACAAATGAAGCCGTGATCCGTTCGCTGCCCTGCATGACCTTCTCCCCGGCCTCCTTGCCGACGATATGTACTGCGTTCCTCTCCAGCCCGCGGATTTGGAGAACGCGACTTTTTGCCATCATGAACCTCCCTTTTCCCAAAACTCTTCCGAATTTTCACGCGTGCAACTTGCCCCGATTTCGCGGGGATGACACCCGTGCCAATCCGTTCGATCCGCGTTCTATTCCTCTACCGGAAACGGCGCATCAGCCCCACCACCACGCCCCGGATGGAGAATTCGCCCTCGCGCACGAAAATCGAATCCATCTCGGCGTTGGCCGGCCTCAGTTCGACCCCCTCCGTCCACCGGTAATATTTTTTCACCGTGGCGTCGTTGTCGATCAGGGCCACCACGGTCTGCCCGTTGTCGGCCGTCTTCTGGCTGCGCACCACGATGGTGTCGCCGTCGAAAATGCCCTCCTCGACCATGGAAGTGCCCTTCACCCTGAGCGCGAAGTAATCGCCCATCCCGAGCATTTCTTCGGGCACACCCACCGTTTCGGACGTTTCCACGGCCTCAATGGGCAAGCCCGCCGCCACCACGCCGGACAGGGACAGAAGGACGGTCTTGCCCCCCATTTCCACCAAGGTCATGGCCCGCTTCTGGTTTTTCCCCGGCATGCGCAGGACCCCCTTGCGTTCAAGCTGCTTCAAGTGTTTTTGCACGGACTGGAAGGATGCAAACCCGAAATGTTTCCGGATTTCGTCGTAAGACGGCGCCCTGTCCGTACCTTCGATGTACTGCCTGATAAAGGCGTACACCGCCTGCTGTTTCTCGGTAAGGTTCATGGATCAATATAGGTATAAATTAGGTATAAGTCAAGGAAATTTTATACCAGGCAACCTCAAAGAAAATCCCGCCTAGGCGGGACTGGGTTTGAAGATCAATTAAAGCGGCCTTGAATTTCTCAAATGATTTGCAGCAGTACGGGCCCGACTGATTTTTTACCCCACAGCCGCCTGAATGCTCTTGAGCAGGTCGGCCAGAGTGTACGGCTTCTGAAGGAACCGGTACCCTTTTTCGCGTATGATGGGCCATTGCGATTTCTGGTCCGTATACCCGCTCGAAAGCAGAATCTTGACGTCGGGCTTCAGCGCCACAAGCTCTTCAGCCAGCTCGATGCCCGTCCTGTCCGACAGCACCACGTCGCTGAACACGAGATCGAATCGCCCCTGTTCCTTCCGGAACGTCTCCAGCGCCTCCTTGACGTCGCGGACGGGAAGCACTTTGTACCCGCATTTCTCCAGCGCCGTCCGGGCCGACTCGCGCACTTTTTCCTCGTCTTCCACGAGCAGAATCAGCTGGCCCTTGCCTCTGAGCGTCTCGATATTCACTTTCTGTTCGGTTTTGTCTTCGGCTTCCTCGGAGAAGGCCGGAAGATACAGCCTGAATGCCGATCCCTTCTCCGGTTTGCTGATCACGTGTATCCACCCGTCGTGCTGTTTCACGATACCGTACACCACGGAAAGCCCGAGCCCGGTTCCCCGACCCGGCCCTTTCGTCGTGAAAAACGGCTCGAAAATGCGCTGGATGATGCTGTTGTCCATACCGACGCCCGTGTCTAAAATGGAAAGGCAAACGAACTTGCCGGGGCGCGATTCGGGCATCGTTTTCGCGGCATCCTGCTTCAACAGGGCGTTCTCCGTTCGAATGGTCAGCGTGCCGCCCTTGGGCATGGCGTCCCGGGCGTTGAGCGACAGGTTCATGACCACCTGCTCCATGTTGCTCGCGTCGGCCCGGACGGTCCAGAGCTTCGCGTCGAGTTCCGTTTTAATCTGAATGTCCTCGCCGATCAGCCGGTGCAGCATCTTGATCAGGTTTTCGACGGTTCCGTTGATGTTGATAAAAGTGAATTCCATGGGGTGCTTGCGGCTGAAAAGCAGAAGCTGCCTGATCAGGCTCGAGGCGCGCAGGGCGGCGTAGCGGATCTCCTTCAGGTCCATGAACAACAGGTTCGATTCGTCCACTTTCATCATGCCGACATCCGCGCTCACCTGGATGGCCGTCATCAGGTTGTTGAAATCGTGCGCCACGCCCCCGGCCAGGTTT
>JBFZEN010000003.1:0-4327 GCA_041306805.1 bacterium | reverse complement strand
GCCTCGACCGAAATGGGGCCGTGCATTTTCTGCCTGCCGTCGGTGGAGATTTCCATGATTTTGTACCAGTAGGTCTTGCCGTTTTCGACGTTCCTGTCGACGAACCGGTATTCATGATTGGTGGACGAATTCCCCTGACCCGGCAGCATGGCCGTGGTGACGGCCTGGTACTTGCCGTTTTCGCTCGAGCCTCTCAGCACGTTAAAACCGGCGCAGTCCGTCTCGCTGTGCGTCGCCCATGTCACCACCACGCCCTCTTTCTTGTTGGTCGAGGCGTTGATGCTCGACATCTGGACGGGAAGGGAATAATCACCCGGGTTGGTAAAAGTGCCGCTGCCTGTGATAGTATAGGAATCCCACGGGCTCACGTCACGGAACGTGTTCACAGCGCATATGTTCCCCCCAGACGTTCTCCACTGTATCCCCGCAGTCCCGGATATATTGCTGATGCCACTGATCTGCATGGTGGCGATGCGCGTGCCGTTTCCGGAGCTTGAGATCAATTCGCACCTTGAAGTCAGGTGCGATGCCAGGGTAACGGACGGAGGATCGATATTCAGAATGGCCCTGTTGCCTGAAACGATGGTCGGATCCAGGGTGTACAACAAGTCGTTGGCCAGGTTGGTGCCGCCTATGCTGACGATGGAATAAGTCGGGCTGGTAAAATTCGCATCATTGAAAGTCACGACGAGATCGGTAAAGGCCAGGTAGATCGGTGTCGCACCCGTGCTCAACATGTAGATATCGAAGATAAAATTCGACCCCGAAACATTCTGGTTTTGAATGGTGCATGTAAATGATGCCTGCCCCAGGACCGTCGTAGAAAAAAGAAGGACAAACACCGCAATCGATACGAGCGCTCTTTTCATGATACCCTCCTAAAGGAGTTGATAAATAAATATCCTCTCTTCTGATTAATATCAGAAGAATGCCCGCCAACAAGAATTTACTTTGAAAAAAAAGTAAATGATCATTCCTGCTAACATATGCAGAAAATGATCACGCAACTTACCCACCCCTAGGCGATAATTGAATGGAAATAATAAATTACTGCGGTTACCAATAATATCCATAATCTATACCTAAAAGTCAAGAGAAAATTCATTTTTTCCCAAGAAAAACCGTGCCCTTGATGTGTTGTTAAGCAACTAATATATTTACATTTATATATCTGTAAATTGGTGGATTCGTTTTTCGAAGCATTCCTTAATTAATATCATCAATAATTCGAACTTAAAACAGTTTATACAATTCATTTTCAGTCCCATGATACCAATTGCCTCCGATCCCTAATTCCATTTCTTGCCTATTCCCCCCTGCCGATTTTCTTTCCCTATCCCCAATTCCAGATCCCCGGTTTAGGTACACTCGTAGTCTTATTTCTGTTATTCCAAGCCGGAGCCCCCGTTAGGGGGCGCAGGCCGGAGGTCGCGTCCGCGACCGGAGGCCGGAGGGCCCATCAGGGCCCGTAGGCCGAGGGTGCCTTGGGCGCCCGAGGTCGAACCGGAGGCGCTTCAACGCCGCAGGTTCGATCAGGTGAATTAATTCTTTATGGAACACTTGTCGTCTTATTCCGATTGTTCCACGCCGTCGACCGATCATTCGCATCCACCGTCCCGGACAGATTGCAGTCCGCGCTTTCATAGCCCGTCTTGTTCCTGTTGTTCCAGGCCGAAGACCTGTCATTGGCGTCCACCGTGCCCGTGTTGTTCGTGTCGCCGGCATTCATGCCGTACACGCCGGTCTGCACCTGTTTCGCGCGGTTGGCGTCCGTTCCGTAGTACTGGCCCAGCCCCGTGGTGAAATCATAGAGCGGGGGACCGGACGAATCGAGCGCCTGCGCCGAAGCGCTCATCACGGCGATGTGGTTCCTGTGGCGGATCAGGATATAATAGGCGCCTGCGGCTATTTCCGGCATTTCCAGATCCGCCGTGGTACCGTCGTCATCGACAATGGAACCGTCGTTTTTCAGAAAAAACGATTTCTGCGCATCCGACGGTCCCGAAACCGAAACGCGCAGTTCCACCGATATCCAGTCCGTGACGCCGTCGGGAACGGCGGCCACGACGCGCGCGTCGGCATATGGAGAGGTCGTGGGAATGCTCCCCGCCGACTTCAAATTGGCGGTCATGGTCCCGCCGGCCAGATAGGGGCCCTCGAGAAAAACCTTGACCTTGGCGTAAATGAATGGATTGATTCCCGTTCCCGACACCGCGATGTCGTACGGATTCTCGTCCGCGTCGTCGCTGGTTATGCCCATGTCGAAGCCGAAGGCCCCGGCCGCGTCCACGCTGAAAGACACGGCCAGCTCGGCCGTATCGCCGGCCAGTATGGTTTTGGGCAGCGGAGTGACGGCCGCGAATGCGCTCGCATTCGTCAGGTTCAGTGCCGCCACTCCGCTTATGTTCAGCGCCAACGCGCCCGAATTGATGATGCTATAGGTCAGGGTATCCGGCCCGACGGCCATGCTGCCGGCGGCATCCGTTCCCCCGTCCGCTATCGGAGTTTCAAGGGGCCGCTGTACCGCTATTTCGGGAGCAATGCCCGTTCCCGAAACCGCGATGTCGTAAGGATTCTCGTCCGCGTCGTTGCTGGCGAAATCCATATCGAAGCCGAAAGCCCCGGCCGTGAGAACGCTGAAAGACACGGCCAGCTCGGCCGTGTCGTCCACGGCCACGCTCAGCGGCATGGGAGTGACCACGGAGAATGCGCCGGTATTGACCAGGTTCGAAGCAGTCACGCCGCTCACGCCGAGCGCATAGGTGCCCGTATTGATGACGGAATAAGTCAGCGTGTCGGGTCCGACGGCCGTGCTGCCCGCAGCGTCCGTTCCGCCGTCCGCGATGGGCGTTTCCAGAGGCCGCTGGATATCGATCTCGGACTGCACATAGGCAAAGAACGCGTTCAGCGCGTCCGCGCGGCCCGACCCGAAAACATAATCGCTTCCGGTGTCACCCAGATCGACCGCGGTCGCCTTGATCATATCCCGAATCTGATTCCCCGTTTGGGATGGAAGCTGGGCCCACAGCTGCGCCGCGACGGCCGCCGCATGCGGCGCGGCCGCGCTGGTTCCGTAGAAGGGATTCGAGAATCCGCCGGCTCCCGTGACGGCCACGCCGTCTATGCCGCACAGGTCGGGCTTCGAACGCGTCTCGGAGGCGGGAAAGGTGATGGTCGACGGACCCTGCGACGAGAAATATTCGATGTCGTCGTTGAGCGGATCGCTGGCGCGTATGGCCCCGGCCGCGATCACGCCCGTCACGGCCGCGTGGCCGAACACGGCGTCGACCTCCGACACGTTGTCGATGTACATGTACGCGTTCCCGGAGGGATACGCGAAGACTTCGAGCGTCTTGGCCGAACCCGAGGCCTTGTTCACGATGATGGCGAAATCGGCCGTTGAAGCGGACGTATACGAGACGTATTCGATCGGATTGTCGTTCCCGTTCTGGACGTTGGTGCTGTAAGCGACCACGGAACTGGTGTTCAAATTGTACAGGTACAGGTTATAGTCGTTGCCCGACGTGCCGAACTGATCGTTCCACTGCAGCACGATGCGCACGGCGTCTCCGCTCTGCATGTGGAGGTACAGGTAGTAATAGCCCGTTCCGCCCCCGTTGCTGAAATCGTGCTGGGTGCTCGAGGGGATGGCCAGGTAGCCGCCTTGGTAGTGTTCGGCCGCCGAATTGCCCGCGGACGAGACGTAGATGATGTCGTTCGATGCGAGCGCGGAGGCGACATGCGAGGCCACGATCCCGTCTTCGAAGAAGGGCTGGGTGATCCAGCCGATGTCGTCGCATATGACCTGGCATCCGGCGGCGATCAGGTCGTCTATGGCCTGGTTGAATGCGCTCGTGTTGACGCCGCAGTCGTGGAAAAAAAGGTCCGCGCCGGAAACCATGTCATGCACGATCTCGAGCATGGCCGTGCCCTCGTCGCCGCCCACCGCGTTGCCGAGCACGGTCAGGCCCGATCCATCCTCGGGCAGGTCGTCCGTCGCCTGGGCCGAACTGCGGTGGTCCACGCCGTCTGAAATGATGCCGATCTTGACGCCGGCGCCCTGCTGGCCGTATATGCTGCGCACGTCGTCCGTCCGGTGTATGGCGTCGCCCTCGGTGAGCGCCGATCCCGTGCGCGCCAGGGGCCGGGCCACCGTACGCACCGAGTTGACTTTCTTCAGCGCAACCAGGGCATCGAGGTTGATGACCTCGACCCAGGCCACGGCGTAACGGTTCTTCCTGTCGTAATCGGTGATGAGGCGCACCAGGGAATCGATGGTCTTGTCGCTGCCGCCCGGACCGAATTCCACGTACACATAAACCATGTC
>JBFZEN010000002.1:0-3657 GCA_041306805.1 bacterium | reverse complement strand
GCTTTTCCGGACAAACGGATATTCCATTTCGCGGATGGATTCCCTTTCGGCGGTAAGGCCCGAAAACACGGCCTATACCAGTCCCTATGAGGCCATCCGAAACAGACTGGCACCGCTGAATTCAAAGCCGTCCATCGACACCGCGTGGACGGCGCCCGCATCTGTCTCACGGCCGTACAAACCGATTTTTTCCAAATTATCCTTTTATCCAAAGGTCATGGTTGATTTTCCAGGCAAGATCAAGGTCGGCTCGTACTTTTCAGGCAGTGATTTTCTCGATAAGATTTCGGTTTTCGGCGGGGCCGCCTTGAACGGACAGATGGACACGGACCTGTTCCTCATTTTTCAATACCGGTTCCTTTATCCCACTCTCTTCATCGAGGCCTATCAAATCGGCAGGCATACCTCGGAGGAGGAATTCAAGTATTCCTTCAATCTGATGGAAACCGACATCGGCGCGGATTGGCGACTGTCAGACCGCCTTTCATTGCGGACGGTGTGGCAATTCAGCCGGTACGATGCGGCGCAGCGATTTTCATACGAAGGGCAGAGAATAAAAATTCCCTACACCTATCATGTCGGGAACCTGTTTGGTCTTTTCTGGAAATACCGGGTTGAAGAACGATCGGTCTATTCGGACATTTCCCCGAAACAGGGGAGGTCGGTGGATTTCCGGATCGATCGCGCCTGGCAGCGTTTCATGAACGGTTTCGCCGTTCATCAGGATTACGGAACGCTCGTTGAAATGTACGCGAAACATCATTATTTCCAGTATTCCCTGGATTGGAAGGAATCGTTTCCCGGCATGGGAAAAGACCATGGCGTGGGATTCAGAATGCAGGCCGGATGCATCGATCGATCCGTGGACAGCTTCTATCATTTTTTTGCGGGCGGACTCGACGGTTTGAAGGGGTATCCTTATTACAGCATTTCAGGCACTCAGATGGCCCAATTCACCCTTTCCTACCGATTCCCCGTGATTCGCAAATGGGGGAAGAGGCTGTCATGGATTCACTTGGACAATGTATTTCTTTCGGCCTACGGCCAGGCGGGAAACGCATGGACGGGGAGAGGCCATTCTCTTGACGAATGGAAAAAAGACGTCGGATTGCAATTGAGGCTCGGCCTGTTTTCTTTTTACGGTTTTCCTATGGCATTCACGTTTGACGCGGCCTACGGCCTGGACAGGCTGGTTGAAAATGACCTTTCGTACGGCCGTGAATTGAGGACGTATTTCGGGATTCTCTTTGATTTTCTTGATTGACCGCTGGCGTTTTGGAGGAGGAACCATGGTTCGTTTTTTATCCGTACTTGCGGTGAGCCTGATCATAAACCAGCAAGGCGTTTTCGGGCAAATCATGTCTCAACCCCCTGCTGAGAAATCGGTTTTCAGAAAGAACCTGCTGCCGCCCGATTCAACCGAATCTGCTGCGGCGGGTATGGCCGTGCCGGATGTGACGGTCCCCGGTTTGAAAAAGCCGGCGATCGGCGCCGCTCTTTCAGCCGTGATTCCGGGCGCGGGCGAGTGCTATGCGGATTCATGGTTGAAGGGAACGCTTTTTTTTGCCGCCGAGATAGCCCTGTGGATCGGATATGGCCACTTCTCGGGCGAGGGGCAGACCTGGGACGATACATTCACCCGGTTTGCGGATGCGCATTGGAGCGAACCCAAATACTGGGTATATATGGCGGGTCCGGGGCAAGCCAATATAACCGGGGTCGATGTGAACAATTACCAGCAATACCTCGATCAATTGCGGATATTTGAAAAAGAGAATTACACCCATAGCCTTCATCTGGTCAAAGACCAGCAATACTACGAGATGATAGGCAAATACAATCAATTTCATGGGGGCTGGGATGATTTTGAGGAGGGAAAACCGATACTGACGCCCAACCGGGACGACTATGATGGAATGCGATATAAAAGCAATAAGGCCTTTAAAAATGCCTCGGCCTGCGCCATGGGTGTGCTTCTCAATCACGTTCTTTCGTCCTTTGATGCCGGGTGGACGATCAGATCGGGCAACAGAAAAATTCAAACCGGACTGCGGACGGGATGGAAACCGGATCCATACGGGATCATGCCTGTGGTATCGTTCGAGATGGCCTGGCAATAAGGATATGAGAACCATGAAACCATTGAAAGACCATTCGACCGGTTCATTTCATCATTCCGATCATTTAATTTTTCTTTTCGCGGTTTTATGGCTGCTTTTTGTCCCGCCAGGCCATGCCCGGCCGGGAAAGGAAAACAGATTGGCGCCGGCCGAACAGAAGGCCCTCAATCCATCCACGGCATCGGTCTCTGAAGTCAGCCAGATCACGGGCACGCAACTGAATCGGTCTTCAGCCAAGGCATTTTTTCTTTCGCTTGCCCTGCCCGGCGCCGGCGAGTTTTATGCCGGTTCGAAAAAATCAGGCCTTATTTTTTTAGGCGCGGAAATCGCTCTGTGGAGCGGATGCGGGGCTTTCAGGACCTATGGAGACTGGAAAAAGGAAGACTATCGGCTTTATGCCGCCGTGCACGCCGGCGTGGATCTCTCGGCGAAGGACCATGCTTATTTCGTTGATATTGAAAATTATTCGGATTTGCAGGTTTTTAACGACGCCAAACTGCAGCAGCGCGATCTTCGTGGCATGTATCCCGAAGACAGAGCGTACTCCTGGAGCTGGGATTCCGATGAATCCCGGACGCGCTTCAAATCCCTGAGGCTTTCAAGCGACAGGGCATACAACCGTTCGTTCATCGTGATCGGGGCGATCGTGGTGAACCACATCATCAGCGGAATCGACGCGGTCCGGGTTGCGAAGAAGAAGGAAAAGCCGGATGTACAGATCGGATTGCGCGGATTTGGACGGGACGGAATCGGAGTCGTGTTTGTGAAACGGTTCTAACCGGGCAGTCAAATGCCCGCTGTGGGTTGGGTATAACTGAAAACAGTCGTCTTTCGCGGACTTTTGACGGTTCCGACGGTTTTCCTGCATACGCGGGACAAGGCTGATTCCCCTCCGCTTGCGGAGTCATTCATTGCCCGCACATCTCATTTTTTCACCTCCGTTTCAACAGTCCGGATGAATGCTGCGGCCAGGCAATGGACCATGGGAACCATCAATGACCCCTAAGGTTGTGCTTCACAATGCGGTCAGCCTTGACGGGCGAATCACAGGATTCGTCCCCGATATCGGGCTATATTATTCGCCGGTGCGCATCTGGAAGGAAGACGCCATCGGGTTGAAATGCATTAAAGCGAAAAAGTTGAGGAACAACCTATTCTGGATCCGTTATCGAGTGTCGAAACCGACCAAGGCATGTATTTTCCAATTATAGACGCAACCTTTTAACAAATCGTCCGTAACATCAAATGGCGTGTGAGAAAAGAGAGACGGGAAAAATTCTTAATCTTATCCTTAAGGAGGAGAACATGAAACCGTCTATTAAAAGCATCACCGTCATTCTTGCAGCCGTGATTTTAGCCGGCGCACCGTTTGCGTTCGGCATCGAAGGCAATACGGCTCCCTGCGGTAAATTGACAGGGGTGATCAAAGACTCCCAAACGGGCAAACCCATCCAGAATGTGTATATCAGCGTGGAAAATTGCCCCACCGCGGCCATGACAAGCGAAAGCGGCCGTTTTTACCTGAACGAAATTCCCG
>JBFZEN010000001.1:0-8753 GCA_041306805.1 bacterium | reverse complement strand
CTTTTTTCCCTGATCTTTATAATGGTGCGCCAGTTTTCCGATGAACGTGGTTTTTCCCGCGCCGTTCACACCGACCACCATCACCACGTGCGGCGCGGTTCGAAGATCGGGATTCGACCCGGCCGGCGCGGCCAGCGCCTCGGAGATTTTTTTCTTCAGGACCTCCAGGACGTCCGAAGGGGAGGCCGCTTCCCTTCCCGATATTTCCGAACGCACCGAATCGACAAGCTGCTGCGCCGGCTCGGTTCCGACGTCGGCCCCGATCAGAAGTTCCTCGAGCCCGTCGAACAACTCCTTGTCGGCTTTCGAGCGCCCCGTGAACAGGCCGGTCATGCGTTCGAGAAAAGCCTGCCGGGTTCCGGCCAGCGCCTTTTTCCACGGTAAACGGAGGCGGTTCATGCTTCGATCAGGCCGTCTTGGATTTTTGGAGAAAAACGCGAAGGTACGTGTACGACGAGAGAAGCGTGAGGCCGAATGCCGTCCACAGCAGGACGGCTCCGTAAGGCTGCCAGTCGAGAATGTACAGGAGGACGGCCACGCCGGTGGTCCAGGCCGACCATTTGCCCGCGCGGTTCGATTCGGATACTTTGGCCTGTTTTCTGAAGAGAAACAAACCCAAAATCAGAACGGCCGATTCCCTCGCCGCCATGAAGCACAAAAACCAGAGGGGAAAATCGTAGCGCGGCGAAACGGCAAGAAACAGCATCACCGACAACGCCCCGATCTTGTCGACGACGGGGTCGAAAAGGCGGCCCAGCTCGGAGAACTGCCCGAGGCGCCGGGCGAACCACCCGTCGAGCAGGTCGGTGGCGATGGCCAGGGCCCCCCAGAAAAACGCCCACGCGCGCGCTCCATGCGCCAGGCACAGAAGAATGGGGATGATCAAAACGAGCCTTGCCGCGGTGAGCATATTGGGAACGGTCAGGATGGAGTCCTTTAGGACGACATCCTTTAGGATGGAGTCCTTTAGAACGACATCCTTTGGAACCTGTTTGTGCGCGGGGTCTGTTTTCATGCGAGCTCCGAGAGATAGACCTTGCCGAATTCCAGAAGCATTTTCGGGTGCTTGAACAGCAGCGTTTTGAACAGCTGGATGTGCGTCCTTTTCTCGGGCGGAATCTCGCCGAAAACCCTGGCCACGGTGTTCAAGTCCTCGTCTTTCATGCGCTCGACGATGATGCGTATCTTATAGAAAAGCTCGTTGTTTCTGCCCTCGAGTTTGTGCCATTCCTTCGCATATTCCGACAGGCGTTTTTTGGAAGGATCGCCGGCCTGCACCGCCTCGGCCGCCACCCGGCCCGCGATTTTCCCGGCCAGCATGGCGTTGATGATGCCTCCGCCGGTCAGCGGATTGGCCTGCCGCGCCGCGTCGCCCACCAGCATGAGGCCGTCCGAGACGATGTCCTTGATGGGATTCCCGACGGGCACGCCCCCGGCCACGATGGTGAGGATGGATGCGTCCGGGTATGTCCTTTCGACGTATTCCCTCAGGTAAAAAATCGGCTTTTTATTGAGGCTGTGCGAACCCGTGATGCCGAGGCCGACGTTGGCCGTGCGCCCGCCCTTGGGAAACACCCACAGGTATCCGCCCGGGGCCAGCTTTTTACCCACCCTCAGTTCGGCCGTGTCCGAAACGATGCTTTCATGCGCCACGGTGAATTGGATGCATGTCGACATGTCCTCGGGCGACACCATGGTGTGCAGCCCCGCCCAGCGGCCGACGCGCGACTCCACGCCGTCCGCGCCGACGACCACCGCGGCCTTGATGCGGAAATCGAACCCCAGATGCTCCAGGCGCACGCCCTGCACGCGGCCGTTTTCCGTGATCAGCCCGTTCACGCAGGCCTTGGTCCTCACCTCCGCGCCGGCCGCGGCGGCCATGGCCGCCAGCCCCGCGTCAAACCGTTTCCTGTCGAGCACATAGCCGATTTCGCCCGGCATCGCCTCGAGCACGGTGCCGTCGGGCGCGGCCATCTTGAGGCTGGTCACGGTGCTTGAAATCCACTCGGGTTTCACGTCGACGGCCCGGGCGAGGTCGTTCGCGCCCACCCCTTCCGCGCAGCGGACGGGCAGGCCTATATCGCGGTCCTTCTCCACGACCAGCACCGACGCGCCTTTTTCGGCCGCGTGTTTGGCCGTCCAGGATCCGGCGGGTCCGCCGCCGACCACGACGATGTCGTAGTGGTCTTTCATGACTTGACCTCGGGAACGCCCAGCGGGCATATGTCGGAACACGAACCGCAGCCGATGCAGCGTTCGCGGTCCACCTCGATAACCGATTCCTTCATCTCGATGGCGTCGGTGGGGCACACCGCCACGCACGTTCCGCAGAAGTCGCATTTCCGATTGTCGATGGCAGAGAGCAGTTTCACCATGTGTTCCTCACGCGCTTTTCAGACTGGGATAATCGAAACCGAACCGTTTGCGGTAATACCATTTCGACAGAAAGAACACGCCCAGCACCGGAACGAGAACCAGGGGGGCGGCCATACAAACCGATCCGGCCAGCGCCAGAATGGAGAGTTTGGTGGCGCCGACGGCCCCGGAGACGGAGACGCTTTTTCTCGCCTTGATGAAAAAGGGCAGGGCGACCAGCGCTGGAATGAACAGCATCCAGTTGCGGAACGCCAGAGACAGAAGGACGGACGCCGCCTCGAAACCCAGCGACCACGAGAGCGTCGGCCGGATGCCGTACCGGACGGGAAAGGTGATTTTCCCGGTTTTTTTGTCTCCCTTCATGTCGGGTAAAGTGGTGCACAGGTAGGCCGCCGCCACGGCGCAGGCATAGGCAGACGATTCGAACGGAAAAACGCCCCGTCCCCCCGCGGCCAGCCACCCTGCCGCGTAGATGAGCAAGCCGCCGAGCACGTTGGTGAACAGCCCCATCAGAGGACGGTCCTTCCACGCAAACGGGCGGACGTTGTAGGCGGTTCCGGTCACCAGAAAAATGGTCGCGAAAAGGATGGCAAGGCGCCGGTCGATGAAGACCGCGGCGGCCACGGCCGCAACGGTCAGAATCGAGGCCTCGATCAAGGCCGGGCGCTCCCGGATGATGCCGTTGGCCAGCAGAAAAAGCTTGCCGTTGGCCCTGTCTGTCCTTCGGTCCGCGATCTGGTTGAAGATGTAGACGCCTCCCAGAAGGGACGTCAGCGCCAGCAGGCAGCCCGGCAGAAAGAGAACCGGCGGCTCCCGCAGGGAAGAACGGGAACCGCTCCAGGCGCCGGCCAGAAAAAAAGTCCACACCGGGTAGAACAGCGTCGGCCGCATGAGAAACACGTAGTCGAAAAGGGTCGCGATTTTTTTCATGGCTCGTACTGGTTTTTATTGAACGTTCCCTGCATGGGAACGGGATACTCCCCGTCGAAACACGCCGTGCAATAGCCCCCGCCCTTCTCCGAAACCGCGGCGAGAAGCCCCTCCTTGGAAAGGTACCCCAGGGTCTCGACGCCCAGGTAGGCCCTGATCTCGTCGACCGTCTTGCTGGCGGCGATGAGCTCTTTCCGCGTGGGAAAATCCATGCCGTAATAGCACGGGTGGCGTATGGGCGGCGAACTCACGCGGACGTGCACTTCCCTGGCTCCCGCCTTGCGCAGCATCTGGGTGAGAATGCGGAGCGTGGTGCCGCGGACGATGGAATCTTCGACCACGACCACGCGTTTGCCCCCGAGCACGCCGCCCACGGGATTATACTTCACCTTGACGTTGAAATTGCGTATGACCTGCTGGGGTTGAATGAAGGTGCGCCCGATGTAGTGGTTCCGGATGAGCCCGAGCTCGAACGGAATGCCGGACTGCCGTGAAAAACCCAGTGCGGCCGTGTTGCTCGAATCGGGAACCGATATCACGATGTCGGCGTCGGCGGGGTGCTCTTCGCTGAGGCGCTTGCCGAACTGGCGGCGCGTCTTGTCGACGTTCTCCCCGAAGATGCGGCTGTCGGGACGCGAGAAATAAATGAATTCGAAAATGCAGTGCCGCCGTTCCGGCGTGCCGTTCAGCCGGGTGGAATACGTGCCGCTCTGGTCCACGACGATCAGTTCGCCCGGCTCCACGTCGCGCTGGTACTGCGCCCCGAACAGGTCCATGGCGCACGTCTCGGACGCGACGACCACGGCCTGGCCGAGCCTGCCCAGCGCGAGCGGCCTGATGCCGTGGCTGTCCCTCGCCGCGATGAGCTTGTCGCGCGTCAGCATGACGATGGAAAAGGCCCCCTGAATGCGGTTCAGGGCGTCCTTCACGCGAGACAGAAAATCGGGCGCCTTCGACCTCGCGATCAGGTGGATGATGATTTCCGTGTCCGTGGAGGTCTGGAACAGGGCGCCTTCCTGCTGAAGCTCGGCGCGGAGGGCATGCGAATTCACCAGGTTGCCGTTGTGCCCGATGGCGACGGGCCCGTCCTTGGAATTCACGAGAATGGGCTGCACGTTGGTCTGCCCGCTCGATCCCGTGGTCGAATACCGGTTGTGGCCGATGGCGATGTGCCCCTTGAGGCCCTGAATGACGCCGGGGGATGAAAACACGTCGTTGACCAGCCCCTCGCCGCGGTGCTGGTACACCTTTTTACCGTCGGCCGAGACGATTCCGGACCCTTCCTGGCCGCGGTGCTGCAGGGCGTACAATCCGAGATAGGCCATTTCGGCGGCCTCGGGATGGCCGTAAATGCCGATGATGCCGCAATGTTCCTTGATTTCTTCTGTCATGGTTCCATTCGTATCGGGTTCACCGCATTTGACCGCGTGGACGCGCGCCGCGGACCGCCCGCCGGGGCGGAATCAAAACGATGGGGTTCGAGTAAATCCATCCCCGTTTTTTCCGGAACACCTCGACGCGGTACACGCCCGCCTGGCGGCAGGTGAAATCGAGGCGCTCGCCGAACGTTTCCGACACCACCCTGCCGTCGAGAAGCATCCGTATTTTCCCGCAGCAGGGCGACTGCACGTTCAGCGACAATCCCCTTTCGAAGGCGATGCGGCTGCCCATGGGATAGGCGCGGCATCCCCGGCGGCACCAGAACCTGAAACCCCGGCCGTCGCCCAGGGACGCGTTCACGATGAAGGCGCGCCCCGCCCCGAGCGCCTCGTACACGCGCCTTTCCGCCTCGGCGAATTTTTTCTTCCCGTCCGGCGTTTTCAGGGGAACCGGCGTCAGCACGTGCGTCCGCAACGACATGAATTGGACCTTGTAGGGGTAGATTTCCACGGGCACCAGACCGAACACCTTGTACCGGAAGGCATGCACGTCGATTCCCCCGACGCCCACCACGCGCCGCCCGCGGTTCAGCCTGTCCCAGCGCGAGAGCGTTCCCCAGACGGGGAACCGGATGGACCGCAGCGGATGCATGATGCGCCAGGCGATATTGCGACGCGTCACGCCCTCCATCCATTCGGAGAGCTGATTCCATATTTCGATGCCGTCGAACCCCACGGCGTCCCAGGCCGTCCAGGGATACGGGGGATAGGCGTCCGAAAACGACCTTTTCTCGGCGGGATGCGCGATGATGCCGAACCCTCCGGCCCGCTTGACCGCGCGGACGTACCGCCTCGCGTCGTCCGCCCCGGCGACCTCGCGGTCCAGCCTGAATGCGAGGTAATGGTTTCTGTCGTCGACGTCGTTGATTTCGTATCCGATCAGCACCAGCACGCCGCCGTACCATCCCTCCAGCCCCCGCCGTTTGGGTTCGAGCGTGTTGTGGTCGCTGAACATCAGAAAGTCGAGCTCCTTCGACCCGGCAATGGCGGCGATTTCGGGAATGGCGAGCGTGCCGTCCGAGGCGTTCGAATGGACGTGCAGAGCGCCTACCGATTCATGCCATGCGTCGGACATCACGTCACCATTGACCGAGAATGAAGACGCCCGCGGCCGTGCCCAGCACGTCGGCGGCCAGGTCCTTGATGCTGAACAGCCCGCCCGGCTTTCTTTTGTCGGACCATTCCTTGGCCAGGCCCAGCGAAAGCGACACACCCGCCCCGGCATAGAGGGACGGTTCGGCGCCGCGGCCGATCCTGCGGTGCAGCTGCCGCGACACGCCCCCCGCGATGATGGCGCTGGCCAGAAAATGTTTCGCCTTGTCCTTTGCGAACCACGCGTCGCGAATGGGAGCCTCCTCCGCACGAGCAAAACCCGTACAAAAGGCGCAGGCGAAAAAGAAAATAAGAAACGCATGGTTTTGATGCCGGCTCATGGATATCTGCCTGAATGGACTCGTCAATCAACCGCCGTCCCGATATTATTGCGTCCCATTTTTTAAAAAAATCAGCCGCAGCTACAATCCCAAATCCTGGTCAATCCCCTGCATGGCCTCGAGCGACAGCTGGATGAATTCGTTCAGGGGAACCCCGAACTCCTCGCAGCTCCTGATCTGCTCCCGGTTGGCGCCCGCGGCGAAACGGCTCTCGTTGAACCGCCTCTCGATGAAGCGGACGTCCACGAGTTTCAGCTTCTTGGAGGGGTGCATCAGCACGGCCGCCACGATGAGCCCGGTCAGGGGATCCACGGCGTACAGCGCCTTGTCCATCAAAGTAATCCGCGGGACGTGGCCGGGATGGCTTTTCACGGCCTGCACCACCTCGGGCGCGATGTCTTTTCCCTCGAGCATTTTCGCCGTCAGGAGCCCGTGGTTCTTGAAATCGTTCACGGTCTGGTCGTAGTCGAGGTCGTGGATCAGTCCCGCCAGGCCCCACAGCGCCTCGTCTTCCTTGAAACGCCCGGCCAGGGCCTTCATCACGGCCTCGGCCGCCAGCATGTGCTTGCGGAGGTTCTTGTTCGCCACGTTTTCATGGACCAGTTTCAGTGCGTCTTCGCGCGTCATCATACTCTCCGTTGTGGTTGAAATGGACGCCTCTTCATGCGGCCGGTTATTTTTTCGCCTTACCCGTCGGCCCCTCGGGAATGATCATCCATCCGATGAGGTAGGTGACGATGCCGGGAATGATGCCCGTGATGAATCCGAGAAACACCGCCGCGAGCCGCAGCAGGGTGGGATCCACGTTCAGGTATTCCCCTATCCCCCCGATGACGCCGGCGATCTGCTTGTTTTGCATGGAACGAACCAGTTTTTTCATGACTGCCTCCTTATCCAGGTGGAAAAAAACCATCGAAGGTTCGGGTTAAAACCGCCATGCCAGCCCCACCCGCGCAAACCGCGCCGTCTGGATGGGGGTGTTTGCGCTGAGCCCGGGCCCCGTATCGAAATGCCACAGATGGGCGTCGACATAGGCATCGAGCAGGTTCAGAAAATAGGCGGCCGCGCACCACCACGCCATCTGGCTGCGGTAGTTCATGTAGAAATCCCGCTCTTCCTGGCTGCCGCTTTTCACGACCAGCTGGTTGTAGTACACGACCGACCCGGCCGTTCCGGCCACGGCCCCGAACGCCGCGATCGCCCGAAGGGGCTGGTCCGCGTAGACCTGGCCCCAGCCGGGAACCAGGGCCGACCTCAGCATGGCCCCCGTGGGCCAGCGGGTTTCAGCCACCCGCGCGGTGTCGGCGCCGGCCTGCGGCAGGGCGGACGCGGACGCGACGGCCGCCCATGCGGCCATGAAGACGCGCGTCAATCGGCCAGCGCCACGCATTCGATCTCGATCAGAACGTCCTTGGGAAGGCGCGAAACCTGCACGGTGGAACGGGCGGGCGGATTGGACTCGAAATAGGTGCCGTAGACCCCGTTCATGGCGGCGAAATCGTTCATGTCTTTCAGGAAAACCGTGGTTTTCACGACCCGGTCAAAGCCCGAACCGGCGGCCCTCAGCACCATATTCAAGTTTTCGAGGACGCGCCGGGTCTGTACCTCAATGCCGCCGTCCACGATCTGCCCCGATGCGGGATCGGCTGGAATCTGGCCCGAGGTAAAAACCAGCCAGCCCTTTTCGACAATGACGGCCTGGCTGTACGGTCCTATGGCCTTGGGTGCGTTTTCGGTTTGTATTATTTTCTTGCTGGCGACGATCAAGTTTCCGCCCTCCTTCCGTCCCTGAACTGCATGTGGTACAGTTTTTTATACAAGCCGCCGCGTTTGAGCAGCGCGGCGTGCGTGCCCCTCTCGGCGATTTGCCCCTTGTTCAGCACGACGATGGCGTCGGCATGCTGGATGGTGGACAGCCTGTGCGCGATCACGAAGGACGTCCGGTTTTTCATCAGCCTGTCGATGGCCTCCTGCACCAGGAGCTCCGATTCCGTGTCGAGCGACGACGTGGCCTCATCGAGAATCAGTATGGGTGAATCTTTGAGCAGGGCCCGCGCGATAGCCAGCCTCTGGCGCTCCCCGCCCGACAGCTTCATGCCCCGCTCGCCGATGACGGTGTCGTACCCGTTTTCCATGGCCTCGATGAACCGGTGGGCGTTGGCCGCCCTGGCCGCCTCCACGACCCGGGTGAGCGGCACGTCGGCCAGGCCGTACGCGATGTTGTTCCTCACCGTGTCGTTGAAGAGAATGGTTTCCTGCGTCACGATGCCCATGAGGCCGCGCAGGTCCGCCAGCTTGATGTTCCGGATGTCCTCGCCGTCGATTTCAATGATCCCGCCCTGGGGGTCGTAGAAACGCGGCAACAGGTCCACGAAGGTCGACTTGCCGGCGCCGCTCGGCCCGACAACGGCCAGCACCTTGCCCTTTTTCATCTTGAGACTGACGTTTTTCAAGACCGGAACGCCCTCCTGGTAGGCGAACGTCACGTTCTTGTACTCCACGCCGCGTTTGAACGCCTTCACGCGTACCGGGTGGGGCGCCTCCTTCACCTCGGGCTCGGTGTCGAGCAGCTCGA